>JASLIR010000064.1 GCA_030152125.1 Alkanindiges sp. | reverse complement strand
AAAGCTGCTGCGGCTGGTCACTACGTCAGTTACCTGCTTATCAATGCTGTAAGTAATCAGGGTGCTGTCGTAGTCCTGGTCGCTCATGGCATGCGCACGTGCCAACACCTTGCCCATGTATTCTACGGCAGTATTAAACTTGCCATAGCTGGTCAGCAGAGTGTAATCAAAATCTTCCTGGAACGGTGACTTTTCACGCAGACTATAAGGCACGCTATTTACCGTGGTGTAACCATACAGGCGATCGGTATTGGACATCATGGCCTTGGCGCTACGGACCATGCGGTAGCCTTCATGGCTGCTGTACGCAGAAGCAGGCATTAAACCCGGTGCAGCAATGGCCACTGCACTGCTAGCCTGCTGTTTCATTTCCAGAATCACATCATCACTGGTACTTGTGCTTGGACCTTGCACCAGTACGTAGTAGCGCATTTTGCCCAGGCTGCCCACACCGGAGCCTAGCTTCTGGCGAATGTCCTTCACGGTGTAGTAGCTGGCGGCATATTGCTTGGAAGCAGGAATACTGCTCACATAGCTGCTCATGGCGCTGTTAATGGCATTATAGGTTGCTGTTGGTACAGTAACCAGGTCACTCAGGTTCTGGAAAGTACGCGTGCTGCCACTTACACTGGTGTATTTGCTCAGTAAGGAAGCGCGGGTTTTACCAGACAGGGTATTAATCGTGTCTTTTACCACTTCACCCGTATTGGCAGAGGTTAAACGGTATGTCAGCTCGTCGCTACTACCTTTAAAGGTTGCCATCTGGTCTAAATAGGCTTCCAGAAAATCACGCACACACTGCTGGCGATCTGCACTGCTTAAGCCATTTTCCTTGGCGGCCAGTACAATGGAAACTGCCATGCGGCGTAAATCCCACACATACGTGCCAAAATAGCCTTCATCAAAGTCGCTGATATCAAAAATATCGTTGCCGCTATCATCACGCAGGGCACCATAATTCAATAAATGCGCATCACCCGTCAGCCACACCTTATTGGTAGAGGTATTGCTGTAGGAGGATGCTGGCAGGGTTGTCATATCTTTATAAAAGATATGCGCTGTGCCACGATAAAAGGCAAAGGAACTGGCTGCCATTTTAGTCATTTTGGTGGACAGTTCATTGCTGGCCTGTGCCGCATACGGATGGTTATACGTATATAGCTGGTTTGTCACCCAGCTATCACGTGGTGCAGCTGCATGGCTAAACCCGGTTAGCATAGTGGCTGCCAGTAGCATCCCTGTTAACATTGTGCGCTTCATTGCTGTTTTCCCCTTAAAACAGTCTTAAAAAGAGCGGCTATTCTAAGCAGCAAGAGACTCTAAATTGATGACACTTTTTTGAAGAATGCAGTATATGCAATGGATTAAATCAATTAAAAATAAGAACTAAATAGAAAACATGCTTACTTGTAAGATGCTTTGAATAAGAAGCATCTTAACTTTATAACTGGTTAATTCATGACGGAAATATTAAAAATTAATGCCCGCTCAGCATTTTTTAAGCACCAGCCGGTCATAGCAGGATTAAAAACTGCCTGACCATGGTACAACAGCCCCTCAAGCATCGTTGACAATCATGCACCTGCCAGCAATAGCAGTCATGAACTATTTCGATGCGGAAACGTCATTCTCGTCAGGTTCAGGATGGTCAAAAGCATAATAGCCATAAAACTTTTTACGCAGCAGGTTATAAGCCAGGATAATAAAGAAAATAAGCCCCAGCATAGGCCATGTTGACCATGGAAGTTGCGTTGCAAGGATATATAAAACAACTGGCAGTAAAATATCCAGCACAGTCAACAGCACTTTTTTGTTCATGCAGCAAATACCAGCAAATCATTGTGCCAAGTTTGACATAAAATAAGCATTCACAGCATTTTTTAGTGCAACACACTGCTCTAAGTGGCAGCATCGCCATAAGGCGGTTATTAATTATTTTTAAAATCACGCTCTCAACCGGAAAACCGGTATTAACAATTCCGATAAAACACTAAATATAATGATAATTTTTATAGAAACCTTCTTGGATGGGCACAAATAAAGTGCTATTTTCCAGTTTATAGAAAGATTAAAATTCATTCAAAAAGGTTAATACATGTGCATAAACAACTCCCCTACGCCCTGCTATCACTCATTCTAAGCGGCTGTTTTTCCCAACAGGGCATTGATAGTGATGGAAACCTGGTATCCAGAAATTTTGGCTATACCAGAGTAGTTCAACCGTTAATAAAGGATGAACGGGTTAATGCCATAAGTATTACCACCTATGGATTGAATATAGAAAACGGACTTACCCTCGGCTACAAGAAACAGGCTGTGGTTAAAACCGCGTTGGACTGCGGGGTGGTGTTTATTGTGCAAAACACCCAGCAGATTGATCATTTGTTAAAGGAAATTCCAGATATAAAAGCAAGGGGAAATTTATGCATTACAAAATCCTTGGACTAGCACTAGCCTGTGCAGCCCTTAGCAGTGGCTGTGTCTCCACACCAGACCACTCCAACGTCCTTGTATTTGCAACGTCTACAAAGTTTGCGCTGGATGTAAGTGTAAACCCGACGGGCACCACGCCTGAGTTAACCGTTGG
>JASLIR010000018.1 GCA_030152125.1 Alkanindiges sp. | reverse complement strand
CCCGTATTCACCCGGTATTTGAACTGGCGCCTGAAGTATTGTACCTGACCGGTGTGATTGGCGCGGTAACCCTGTTGCTGGCTGGTTTTGCAGCACTGGTACAAAGCGATATCAAGCGGGTGCTGGCATATTCCACCATGAGCCAGTTGGGTTACATGTTCTTGGCGATTGGCGCAGAAGCCTATCAGGCCGCTGTGTTCCACATGCTGACACATGCTTTCTTTAAAGCCTTATTGTTCCTGTCTTCCGGTGCGGTGATTATTGCCTGCCACCATGAGCAGAATATTTTCAAAATGGGCGGCCTGCGTAAAACCATTCCGTTTGTTTACCTGTGCTTCCTGGTGGGCGGTGGCGCACTGGCAGCCTTGCCGTTTATTACCGTGGGTTTCTATTCCAAAGACGAAATCCTGTGGCAGGCTTGGGCAGCAGGGCATCCTGAACTATTCTGGGCTGGTGTAACCGGTGCCTTCCTGACCTCCATTTATACCTTCCGTTTAATCTGGCTGGTATTCCATGGTGAAGAAAAGACCCATGCGCACAAAATCAGCGGTGTTACCTACTGGTTGCCTTTGGGTATCCTGATGGTGCTGTCTACCGCGATTGGTGCAGTGCTACAAAGCCCGGTTGGCCATGTACTGAATAGTGTGTTGCCTGAGTTTGCGGTGAGTGCTGCGGTTGAGCATGACAAGCATTTTGTTGAGTTTACTGCGGTAGGCATTGCGCTTACTGGTCTGGTAGTCGGCATCATCCTGTTTGCCTTTAAATATGACGCAGTTAAGAGGCTGGCCAACACCAATGTGGGGGCCGATATTGCGCATATCTGGCGTAATGCATGGGGCTTTGATGCGCTGTATGACCTGTTATTTGTAAAACCATATCTGTTTATTGCCAAATTGCTGGCGCGTGACCCGGTAGATCGTGCCTGGAGTGCCATACCGCTGCTGGTAAGGGCAGGTAACTGGTTTACCACACATCGCCAGACAGGCTCGTTGCGTGGTTATGCTGCTGGAATGACACTGGGTGCCGTGGTGCTATTAATGATTCTTATCGTCATTCAGGGTTTGGGGAAATAATATGCAAGAATTATCTACTCCAAACAACTGGATACTGCCTTTAGTTGTATTAATACCTTTTGTTGCCGGTTTTTTTTGCTGGGTATTCGAAAAGTTTAGTATCCGTGCGCCGCGCTGGATCGCCCTGATTGGTATGCTGGTGACACTGGCATTGACTATCCAGTTATGGTTTGCCGGTCATTATGATGAAACCACAGCCATTATTGTAAAGCCTGGCATTGCCCCGGTATGGCAGGCTGAGTTTTTCCTGCCCTGGATTCCAACGCTGGGTATTGGCATACACCTGGCGCTGGATGGATTATCCCTGCTGATGGTGGCGCTGACTGCCTTACTGGGTGTGATGGCGGTTGGCTGTTCCTGGGGTGAAATCCAGAAGAATGTCGGTTTCTTCCATTTAAACCTGCTATGGAGCCTGGGCGGCGTTATCGGCGTGTTTCTGGCCATCGACATGTTTCTGTTCTTCTTCTTCTGGGAGATGATGCTGGTGCCGATCTATTTCCTGATCGCACTATGGGGACATTCCGGTTCAACAGGCCGTTCGCGTGTGTATGCCGCCACCAAGTTCTTCATTTATACCCAGGCTTCCGGCCTGATTATGCTGGTTGGCATTTTAACCCTGGTGTTGATTCGTCACTCGCAAACCGGCGTGCTGTCCTTTGACTATATGAACCTGCTGGGTACCCAGCTGCCATATGGTTTTGAATACGGCCTGATGCTGTGTTTCTTTATTGCCTTTGCGGTAAAGCTGCCTGTAGTACCGTTCCATGGCTGGTTGCCGGATGCACATGCGCAGGCACCTACAGCGGGTTCTGTAGACCTGGCGGGTATCCTGATTAAAACGGCTGCCTATGGTTTGTTGCGTTTTGTACTGCCGTTATTCCCGCATGCCTCCGCTGATTTTGCCAACATCGCCATTATTTTTGGTCTGGTTGGGGTGTTCTATGGTGCCTGGCTGGCATTTATCCAGACCGATATGAAGCGCCTGCTGGCTTACACCAGCGTGTCACACATGGGCTTTATCCTGCTGGCCATGTATAGCGGTAACCTGCTGACCATGCAAGGGCTGATGATCCAGATGCTGGCACATGGCTTGTGTTCTGCCGCGCTGTTTATCATGTGTGGCCAGATTTACGAGCGTCTGCACACTCGGGATATGCGTTTGATGGGTGGTATGTGGGGCCAGTTCCGCTACTTGCCATTTTTCCTGCTGTTCTTTAGCGCCGCATTAATGGGTATTCCGGGTACAGGTAACTTTATTGGTGAATTCCTGATTTTACTGGGTGCCTTTGGCAAATATCCATTATTTACCATTCTGGCTACCTCCAGCCTGGTCATGGCTGGCTTGTATGCGCTGATCATGATTCATAAAACCCTGTTTGGTAAAAGACATGAATCACAGGAAAAGCTGCATAACCCGCTGCCTGACCTGAATGCACGTGAAAAATCACTGTTGCTGGTACTGGTGGCTGGTTTGCTGTGGTTAGGCTTATTCCCGCAGGATGTACTGAATACTTCGCATTTAAGCATGCAATGGTTAGCTAATGCCTACAATGTGCCTTTATTCCAGGTTCCAGCTGAAATTCCTCAAACACCTAGCGTGGAGATGCAATAAGCCATGAGTTTCTTTTCTACGCTAATGCCACTGGCGCCAGTGATGGTTGTTGCACTGGCCTCTGTGGTGGTGATGCTGCTGGTTGCTATCAAGCGTCATCATGACTTTATTGCCACAGCCACCGTGATTGGTTTAAATGCTGCGCTGGCCTGTATTTTATGGCAGGTATTTGGACAGACGGAGTGGGCTCCCCATGCCGTGATGGGGTTGTTTGTAGTTGATAACTTTGCCTTGTTTAATATGGCATTGATACTGGTTGCGGCATTGGCCTGCTGTACCCTGGCACATGCCTATATTGATGGCTACAAAAATAACCGTGAAGAATTGTACCTGTTACTGCTGATTGCAGTGGCAGGTGCCATGCTGCTGGCCGCCAGTTCGCATATGGCTTCTTTCTTCCTCAGCCTGGAATTGCTGTCTATTCCTACCTATGGTTTGCTGGCTTATACGCATGAGCGCAGCAAGTCACTGGAAGCAGGCATTAAGTATCTGGTGCTGTCAGCAACGGCTTCTGCCACATTGCTGATGGGCATGGCTTTTATTTACGCCTATACTGGTGCAATGGACTTCCAGCAGGTTGGCCGTTCCATGGGTATGGTGTATCAGGAACCTGCCGTGGTAATGGGCATTGGCCTGATTATTATCGCCATTGCCTTTAAACTGTCCCTGGCACCATTTCATGTGTGGACACCCGATGTGTATCAGGGTGCACCTGCACCTGTTGCTACCTTCCTGGCTACGGTAAGCAAGGTTGCTGTGCTGGCGGTATTTATCCGTTATGCACTGGTTGGTTATGCGCTGCAGTTCCCGAATGTGCAGACTGTACTTACTGCTGTTGCGGTATTGTCCATTCTGGTGGGTAACCTGCTGGCAGTACGTCAGGTTAACCTGAAGCGCCTGCTGGGTTATTCCTCCATTGCGCACCTGGGTTATTTGCTGGTGGCGATTGTATGTCTGGGCAATGCTTCAGTTCCTACGGTAAGTATTTATATCCTGACCTATGTATTAACCACCATTGGTGCCTTTGGTGCCGTGGCGTTAATGTCCAGCCCATATGCACAAACAGAAGCAGAATCGCTGGCGGATTACCGTGGTCTATTCTGGCGTCGCCCGGTGTTGACTGCCGTGTTAACCGTAATGATGCTGTCCCTGGCGGGTATTCCATTAACTGCCGGCTTTATCGGTAAGTTCTTTGTGGTACTGGCTACCGTGCAGAACATGAGCTGGTTCCTGGCGGCCATGGTGGTGCTGGGTAGTGCCATTGGCTTGTACTACTACCTGCGTGTGATGGTTGTACTGTACATGACGCCACCGGATGTGCCGCGTATTGACGCCGAAGGTAACTGGGGAACCAAAGCTGGTGGTGTGATGGTGTTACTGGCTTCATTACTGGTGCTGGTATTGGGTATTTATCCGGAACCGATGGTTAAACTGGCAACGAGCCTACATATCGTGCTGATTCAGTAATTGGCCGATAGCAAACAAACCCCAGCCATGTGTTGGGGTTTTTTTTATGCCTGTTTAATTAATACAAGCAATACAAAGTTAACATCCTGCAACAGCTAAAAAGCGTACACTTTAATGTAGTTAAATTTAATAAACTTTTTGAAATATAAAGATTTTCCATTAGCTAACCAGGGCTGTTAACAACAGGTCAGCAGCCTCGCCACCGGAGAACAGCATGACCGCAGTATCGCGTATAAATAGTTTTAACAGTTTAAGCCAGCTAACAGTGAATGCACAGATTTACCACTATTTCAGCCTGGGTACTGCCACCCAACAATTAGGGGATATTTCCAGCCTGCCAAAATCATTAAAAGTATTGCTGGAAAACCTGTTGCGCTTTGAAGATGAGTTGAGCGTGAAGCGGCAGGATATAGAAGCGATTGCTGCATGGTTACAGCAGAAAACTTCGGATAAGGAAATCCAGTACCGTCCGGCACGGGTACTCATGCAGGATTTTACTGGTGTTCCTGCCGTAGTGGATCTGGCGGCCATGCGTGCTGCCATGGCCAAGGCGGGGGGTAATCCGGAAAAAATTAACCCCCTGTCGCCAGTAGATTTGGTGATTGACCATTCGGTAATGGTGGATTATTTCGCCAATGATGCTGCCTTTAGTGAAAACGTGAAAGTGGAAATGCAGCGTAATGGTGAACGCTACCAGTTTTTGCGCTGGGGGCAAAAAGCCTTTAATAATTTTAGGGTAGTGCCACCGGGTACCGGTATTTGCCATCAGGTGAATTTGGAATATCTGGGCCAAACCGTGTGGACCAAGCCGGAGGATGGCAAGCTCTATGCCTTTCCGGATACGCTGGTAGGCACTGATTCGCACACTACCATGATCAACGGCCTGGGCGTGCTGGGCTGGGGAGTGGGTGGCATTGAGGCGGAAGCGGCCATGCTGGGGCAACCGGTATCCATGCTGATACCAGAAGTGATCGGTTTTAAGCTGACCGGAAAGTTAAGGGAAGGCATTACCGCAACCGATCTGGTATTAACCGTCACACAAATGCTGCGCCAGAAAGGTGTGGTCGGCAAGTTCGTGGAGTTTTATGGTGATGGCCTGGCCGATTTACCCTTGGCTGACCGTGCAACGATAGCCAATATGGCACCGGAATATGGTGCAACTTGCGGCTTTTTTCCGGTGGATGATATCACTTTGGGCTATTTGCGTTTAACCGGGCGTGCTGAGCAGACTATTGCGCTGGTGGAAGCGTATAGCAAGGCGCAGGGTTTATGGCGTGAGGCAGGCCATGAGCC
>JASLIR010000013.1 GCA_030152125.1 Alkanindiges sp. | reverse complement strand
CTTTAACCGATATTATGACACTACAGGAATGCCTGTTATTTGATAATCCTCAAATGCGCAATGTATCCTTACTGGAAGATATTAAGGCCATCGTCTGGTGTAATTACTAAAGATAAGTTAGCCCTATGACCCTAAATAATTTTCACCTGCAAAAAAAATATGCCGACCTGCAGGCACAGTTTCTGGATCGCCATACGCACCCCACCGAAAATGGCGTAACGCCCTATATCTGGCGTGACGGCAAGCAGCTCATCAATTTTTGCAGTAACGATTATTTAGGGCTGGCGGAACATCCCGCCCTAAAACAGGCAGCCCAGGATTATTTAAAGCAACATGGCTTTGGCGCAGGTGCCGCACACCTAATTACCGGGCACCATGCCATTCATGAGCAACTGGAACAGCGTTTGGCGCAAGTAGCGGGCTACCCGAAAGCCATGCTGTTTTCCACCGGCTACATGGCCAATATGGGGGTGATAGACGCCCTGATGGATAACAAGGACGGGATGATTTATCAGGACCGTTTAAACCATGCCTCATTATTGGACGGCGCGCGGCTGAGCGGGCTAAAACTAAAACGCTACCCTCACCTGGACACCGTCAAACTGGATGAATGGCTGGCAGAAGACCAGGCAGCGCAAAAGCTGATTGTCACTGACCAGATTTTTAGCATGGATGGTACAGAAGCATCCCTGAACGCATTGATAGCCACCGCCAGCCAGCATCATGCAGCATTGATGATTGATGATGCGCATGGCTTTGGCCTGCGTAGCCAGCCCTTGCCACAGGTTGATATTTATATGGCCACACTAGGCAAGGCTATTGGCAGCTTTGGAGCATTTGTGGCAGGTTCGGAATTGCTGATTGACTACCTGAAAAGCAGGGCGCGCACCTTTATTTTTACCACGGCTACACCACCCGTCATTGCAGCGGCAACCCTGGCGGCGCTGGATGTGATTGCTCAGGAAAGCTGGCGACAAGAAACATTGCAGGCACATATTCAGCACTTACGCAGCGCATTACAACAGCAGGGCTGGCAACTGACTGACAGCCATTCAGCTATTCAGCCCATCATTATTGGCAAGGCAGAACATGCACTGGCCTTATCACAGGCTTTGTTAAAACAGGGCCTGCTGGTGAGTGCCATTCGCCCACCAACCGTGCCACCTAACAGCAGCCGTTTAAGAATTACCCTAAGTACTGCTCATACAACTGAGCATATAGACCACCTGATTAGCGCACTAGCCAGTATTCGTGGTCAATTGAATCCGTAACCCTGCCACAGCCGCCACGCCCAGATAATTAAAACAGCCCCTACCAGCAATAATATGTAACGTATGTTCTTTGCTCTGCGCCTTTTAACAGTCTCGGCATCTATGGGTTTTAAATTAAAAACCCCACCCAAAGCCAGCGAAACCAACCAAAGACTTGAAGGAAAGATTAGCAGTGCCAGCCAGCTTTTTAACCAGACGGCCAATATGATGACACCCCAGAATAATATGTCAGACACAAGCACCATGGATACGTGAGCCCACGCGGAGATATACGAAAAACCAGCACAGGCCGAACACCTTACCGGAAAGAAATCCGACGCATTGGCTTTGCGCCAGCTTGTGATAGTCGATTGCTGGCAGTGTGGGCAGTTATACATGATGGCCTGTTATTAGCTGTTTTTTTGCAGTCTAAAATAGGCGGCCAGCTATAACAACTGGTAATCAAACACTTTGGCAATAATCTGCCAGCGCCCGTCTACAACAACCAGTGTAAGCGCATCATAAAAATATTTTGGCGCAATCACACATTGCACCCTGGCAATGGCAAGCGAGGGACTTATTAAATCAATATGCTGGATACTGTCCTCCCGGGCTTGCCCGGTGGCTGCGGGTGCATCACGTGCCTCTACCACCGCAAAGTATGCCTCCATGCTTAATGTCAGTAATGGCTGCTGACCTGCATTCACATAGGTTGCAGCCGGATGGAAAACCTGGCGCAACATGCTGGCATCACTAAAATACAGACCATCAAAATAATGCTGTAATACTGCTGCAATAGCGTGCTGCTGGTTTTTTATCTCATCCGGCTGCATCATGGCTTAAGACCCCGCCTGCTGTTTTTCACGTTGGAGCAGAACAGTCACCGGTTCTCCGGCAACGCCCCAGTTATCCGTATTTACTTCCTCAATCACCACAAAGGTTGTAGATGGCTGCTTGTTTAACACCTGCACCAGCAAATCCGTTACCCCTTGAATCAACTGCGCTTTCTGTGCAGCGGTTACCCCTTCATCAGTAACCTGGATATGAACATATGGCATCTTGTTTTTCCCTTATTCCAGTATTAAGTAGCAGTTACAGCCAGCAAGCCTTCGGCACGCAGCGCTTCCTGTACGGCAGGCCTTGCCTCTACCCGTTGCATAAACTGTTGCAGATGCGCCAAATCATCCAGCACCACGCCCACAAAAGCAGCCCAGCGTGTTACCACAAACAGGTAGGCGTCGGCCACACTAAACTGGTTCCCCATCAGAAACGGCTGCTGCACCAGCTGCGCATTCAGCCATTCGTATTTGTGCCTTAACAGGTGCTGGCTGCTTTGCTTGGCTGCTAAATCAAACTGTTCATTAAACAAGGGGCTATAGGTCTTGTGGATTTCCGAAGCAATGTAGTTCAGCCAGGACATCAACTGATATCGTGCCATCGTCCCTGCGGGTGGCAACAGGTGATGCTGCTTGCTTTGATCAGCAATAAACTGGCTGATCACTGCACCTTCAGCCAAGGCGGAACCATCCTGCAGCAGTAAATAGGGCACCTGTCCTTTGGGATTTATCTGGTAAAAGTCATCGCCATGCTCGGTACGGTGCTGCTGCAGATCTACTTGAACCAGCGAAAAACTACTGCCGGTTTCGCGTAAAACAATGTGGGGTGCCAATGAGCAAGCACCCGGTGAAAAAAATAATTGCATCAGGATTCTCCCTGTAATCAACCTGGTGCAGGCATCGTATTATTAATCTTAATGTGCTTAAATGGCCTGAAAATCACTTCATTTTTTACATGGTGTAATAAATGCCATACCCGCTTACCCGTATGCAACTTAGTAGCGTAGAGCTGTTCTGTCTGGTAGCGGAATACCAAAGCTTTAGCATGGCCGCCCGACAAGCGGGCCTGACGGCGGCAGCGGTTAGCCGGGGCATTGCCAGGCTGGAAAGCCGTTTGGGCCTTAAATTACTCACCCGCACCACCCGTAGCGTTAGCCTGACCGAAGCCGGACAGCTGTATTTTACTGAATGCCAGCAGGCCCTAACCCTGTTGCTGGAAGCCGAAAAGAAGATCACCGGATACCAGCAAACACTGTCAGGCAGCATCCGCATCAGCGTTCCCACCTCCTACGGGCATTACCGAATTTTGCCGCTATTGCCTAAATTCCAGCAGCTGTACCCACACATTCAACTGGACGTCCAGCTCACCAATAAAAATGTTGATTTTATTCAGGAAGGTTTTGATCTTGCCATTCGTGGCCGTACTCCGCCAGATTCTGGCCTGGTGGCAAGGCAACTGGAAGACTGTCCCCTGGTGATTGTTGCCACACCAGCCTATTTAAACCGGCATGGCACACCACAGCAGCCGGAAGACCTGCAACAGCATGCATGTATTCAGTTTGTGTTACCCAGTACCGGGCGCACCGTACCCTGGTTATTACAGCAGAATGGTCAGCTAAATGAATATCTAACCAAAGGCTGTATCCGCTGTCTGGAGGATATTTTAGGCTGTATCACCCTGGTGAAACACGATGCCGGAGTGCTACAAACCTATCGCTTTCTGGTACAGCAAGATCTCCTGGAAGGCAGGCTGCAGGAAGTACTGCCCGAATATGTAGGCGCCTCACGTCCTTTTTCACTGCTTTACCCAGCCAACAGGCACCTGCCCCAGCGCCTGCGCATCTTTATCGACTTTCTGCTGAAGGAATTGCGCAACCATATTTAAGGCCATGCCTGATTAAAATGAAATTTTTTCACCCTCCAGAATTAACAATTTTTATTAAACAATAAAAGTTATATTTTTTGGGTAATTTTTTAGATAAAACTAAAAAACACAGCTAAAACCAGGTGATAAATATTTTTTTACATTGGCTGTAGGTAACACGTCACTTATTTAAATGCTTTTCATCATATAATTATTTAATTTAAATTAACAATAATAACACAATTCATAAAGTTCTTTGGCGATCAAATGCTTGCCCGCCTATTTCAGCCTGAGTGAGGCTACATCGCACGTTGGGGGCAACCCCGGCACATTGTCAAAAGTAATATTTAGGGATAGATTCCGAGCAGCAATGCACTTAAGCCTGTTTAATGTTCAGTAATGGATGTGAGCATGCACAGCGCCTACAGCACGGTTATGAAGCGAAGCCTCTAAAACAATTAAAAGCAAGGGGTAAAAGAGAGCACAGCAAGGAGGTAACGATGAACTCGTCCTAAGGAGCCGATGTATCTCCATGAAAAGGGAGAGATGACTGGATTATGACTAATACACCATATCCCGTCAGCGGCTATAATGAATGTATTAAAAGATAAATCAAAGTGTTAACACATATATGATCGAAAGAAAGGAATATTATTATGTCTAAAACAATAGATATCGACGTTGTATTTGATACCGTAACCCTGGAAGGCAACTACGGTGGTGGCGGAACTCCAGACAGCCCAAAAGACATTGCTCACAGCGATGTGTATATGATCGCACAAAAAGTGATTGTGACATCCGGGCAAGCCACTGGCGATTTAAGTATTACTGCCCTTGTAAACGACACCATTCGCTGGCGCTCCAACTCGCTAAGTGGCAATACCGATCAGGCTGCGATTATCTATAAAATTGATAAATTCCAGGGTGATCAGGTGACTACCGATCCACAAATGCGTGTTTCCTACCCTACAACTCCAATTCCAGACCCAAGCAACCCTACCAGTTACAGCGCTGTAGATACCCAGGCCGATGTTTTCCTGAGCTGTGAAGTACTGAAAAAAGGTACCGAAGGCTACCGCGTGTGGTTCTACATTGTGAATAAAGACCCGAATACCGGTACCCTCAGTACCTTCGGTTACTACCGCTGGGACCCTACCATCCAGGTTATTGCCTAATACGGCATAGCCCTACCGGCAAAAACGACACATATCCATGTGTCGTTTTTATTCCACATCCTGGAGGATCTCAACATGGCAGTACATCAAATCATTGATGTCGTTTTCAGGGTAGATACCGACACCCTGCAGCAGCATTATCCGCAACCGAGTAAAAACCCAAAGAAACCAACCGCTATCACCGCGGAAGATGCCTATTTTGTTGCCGCCCGTGCATCCCCGGTACAGGATGTTTTATCTGCGTCAATCCTGACCTTAAAGGCGCAACGCGGCGACTTATTACGCTGGTATACCTCAAGCAACCTCAGCAATGACTGTTATGTAATTATTTATAATATTAAAAATATATTATCTGCTGGGGATGCCTTACCGCTCATTAGCCCTTTCCGGTTACAGTCCGTCCCGCAAGAGCGGCCAATCCCTGACAGCAGTGATCCAGTGCATTACACACCAGCCGAACAGACCAGCAGCTATGCGCAAAATCAGGTGGATCGCAACGGTCAGAATAGCTATAGCATGTATTTCTATCTGGTTGCCATGCAGGGTAGCAAGCTGGAAACCATTGGCTATTATTCGTGGGATTTTTCACTGAATATACTGACAGTTTAAGCAAATCATAAAACCCACGGCCTAGCAGCTGGCCCGGGTGCAATCCGGTAGGCCTGCCGGGAGTAGCAGGCCTTCTGGCAGCGGATGTTCTTTATCTCATTCAGGTGGAGCCTTATTCAGACCTAGCTTTATTCACACCTGGTTTTGCGGATAGGCCACCAGGCCCAGTACAACAAAAATAATTGTAAAAGTACCCTGATCCACAAATACGCCACACCTTTGGCCCCATCCGGCCCAACATGATAAATAGCGGAATAAATATTGGCGGGGAAAAAAGCAATGAGCAGGATAATGGCCACCACAGCCCCCTGTTTGCGCCAGCGACGGGAAAAAAGTGCCAGTGCAACGCCAAGTTCCATCACCCCGGTTATATGCACAATCAGTAAGCGCTCCGGCACCCAGGGTGGCAGCATTTGTGCCAGTTGCTGCGCAATGGCCACATGCCCCAGGGCAAAATAGCAAAAGGCCAGCCCCAGCCCAATACTGCCCAAACGCGGCTTTTGTAGCTGCCATTGTTGAGCAAGCCGTTGCCCTTGAGATTGCCCTGATTGTTGTTCTGCTGACCGCCTGAATAACCTGAACCCATAGACCAGCAGCAACGGAGCAAGACATAAGGAAACAATAAAAAGATCCTGCATCATCACATCACCCTGAATAAACTAAAAAATTATTTTTACTGTCCACATATGCAGTATGCGTGGCATAGCTATGCTATTGCGTGAAGTAATAAACCGACTACCCAGGCAAAAGCACCATGTATACACCGCATACATTAATTAAAGTATGCAGTGTATACATTGCAAAAAAGTGACTGTATATCCTGTTAGCCACTTCGGCTATTTATCTAAGCCGCTAATATAAATAACAAATACTCTTAAAACAGTTATTAGTTCAATTTATGGAATAGTGTTATACAAATTATCTCTATTATAAAAGCAATCGCTTCGTCCTAAGATGCTAAACACACCGTCAGGAGTTGCAAATATCATGTCAGCCTTAATACCACATTCTCCACACATCATTATTCTGGGTGGCGGCTATGCCGGGCTTACCGCCGCTCAGCGCCTTAGCCAGCAAAAACCAGCAGCAAAAATCACCCTGATTGATGCCAAACCGGCATTTGAAGAACGCATTCGCCTGCATCAGGTGGCTGCCGGACAAAAAACGCAATCCTTTTCCTATCAGGAGTTTCTGCAGCCTTTAGATGTGACATTTATTCAGGCCCATATTCTGGCTATTGATGCAGATTCTGCCAGGGTCAGCATTCGGCAAGCCTCAGAACAGCCAATAAGCCTGCCTTATGATTATCTGGTATATGCCCTGGGCAGCTTTATGGATGTGGAATCCCTTCCTGGGGTTAAGCAGCACGCCTATGCCTTTGATTCTGTAAAGGCATCGCAACAGATTTATACCCAACTTAAGCAGACACCCGGTGCCCAGGTACTAGTAGTTGGGGGCGGCTTAACCGGTATAGAAACCGTGGCTGAACTCCGGGAAAGTTTCCCTACATTAAAACTGACTCTGGCCACAGCAACACCCTTTACAGCAAACCCAGCCCCCGGTGGTTTTAGCGAAAAAACTATCCATTATCTGCAGCAATATTTTGATAATAATAATATTCATGTACTGGATAGTACGCGTATTACCCAGCTTCAGGCCGGGCAGGCAATACTGCACGATGGCAGCACGATAGCTTTTGATGCCTGTATATGGACCAGTGGCTTTAAGCCTTCCCCGCTTGCCCAACAGGCAGGGATACAGGTCAATGAACAGGGCCAGATGCTGGTGGACGACAGCTTACGCTCGCTAAGCCATCCCAATATTCTTGCCATTGGGGACGCTGCGGGTGCCAGTTCATCCTGCGCCGGTAGCTGCCGCATGGGTAGTGCCACGGGAATGGCCATGGCACCCGCTGCTGCCAGAACCTTATCGGCCTTGTTAGCCCACAAAGAACCGCCTACGTTTCAGTTTGCCTATCTGTTCCGCAATATCTGCCTGGGACGCAATGACGGCGTTATTCAGTTTGTGAACCCGCAGGATATGCCCAGAAATATCATCTGGACTGGTACAGCTGCGGCTGCATGGAAAGAGTATATATGCAAGA
>JASLIR010000004.1 GCA_030152125.1 Alkanindiges sp. | reverse complement strand
CCCGCCAGTAGGCGGCTGTTACGGCCAGTTTTAGCTGCGACTGATAGGCCAGCTGGCGAATACTTTCGCTTTCCAGCGCAATGCTGGCCAGCTTTTGCCGCGCCTGACGCACGCCAAACACATACAGCCGCTGCGAGATACCAATAGAAATTTCACGCTCGTCTTTTGACCTTAAACCGGTCTGGTCATAGCTGATTTCCGGGTTATCCCACAAGCGGCTTTGTTGCAGATTGGCTTCAGCAATTTGCTGCCTGCCCTGCCACACGCTTTGTAAAGGCTGATACTGGCTGGCCAAAGCCAGTGCCTGCTCCAGGCTTAAGCTGCCTTGCGGCTCGCTGATAATGGCTAAGGAAGCATCCGGCTGGGCTGCCAAAGGCGCTGCATTAACGCTTAAAGGAAGCTGTAATAACAGGCCACCCAGTAGAAGAGCCTGCACAAATTTGTCCATGCGTAATGAACCACACGACTGACGCGAAGGTGAAGAAAATAAAAACAACATGATATTACCCTGTAAAACCTATAAAAGTTTTGGTGGGCAAAAGACAGTGTTAATTCATATGTTTAGATCACATGATCAACCGCTGGATAAAGGATGCTACCCCACCTATAGCCTAGGCAGGCCACAGCGGAGGTTCGGGTTGCTCCAGAACAGGAGACTGATACAGTGCTTGCGGTAAGGCAACAAAGGTCAGCAGTTGCACACGCTGTTTAAAATCCATTGCTGCTGCAGGCTGTTGCTTAATCACATGCTGATTCACATTCAGGTGGTCAGTATGGGTACTAAGATTAAATTTATGTTTTGTTGCTGTATCCGTTTTATCGGAAGGATATCCCGAATCAGCATTGGTAACCGACTTCAGGTCTTTTTGTGACAGCTGACTACCATCCTGCTGACAGTCATCATTTTCATGGGTATGGTGTCCCCAGTGCGTGCTTATTGTGGTTTCATGCTGACAAAACACCGCCGCCGCACTCCAGGAAGCCTGTAGCGGTAGCAGAATCATCAACACAAATAACAGCACGTTTTTCATGCAATCAGTATAAATGCTTTTATCAGGCCGTCAACTTACAATTGTTAAAGAGAAAGATTCTCATCCTTAACCCAGTAGTTTAAGCCTGGTTTGTTGCTGCAAAAGCTCAATAATCCATAGCAGCTTTTCAGACGTTCCACGCACTTTAAATTGCTGCTGGCTTAGCGAAAAATTTTGCCATACTACCGTTAAAGGCTGCTGCGCACCCCAGCAAGGTTCACCATCCAGACAGTCAGATAAAGCACTGATACTCCTGCCAAAATAGCCAAGGCAACCATTCACCTGCTCACCCATACAACACAGGAAATCATCCAGACATTTGATGTCTTTACCCTCCAGCTGGATAGCTTTTGTCAGGGATTCTTTACTATGATAGGGATGCAGGCTATATGCCCAGTCCAGCCACTGACGCTTGCCTTTGCTGCTTAATTTTTTCCAGCCGCCCGCCTGCATATGGCCGTGTTTCAGACGCAGGATAAAGTCAATATCCCGCCGGATTGCTTTGGCCTGCTGACTATAGGAACCGCCATTAAATTCAATGCTTAGCTGATCTTCTTCCAGTAGATAGTCTTGTACCTTCAGGCTATGCCTTCTTAATACACACCCCTGCTGATCCAGCAAACCAAGTTCAAGCTCCAATGATCTTGTTTTTTTAGCCGGTAACGCAGTGGCGGCATAACTGAGTACAGCGCCCTTAAAAATCATGCTATCGCACAGCACGCGGATATGATTTTTATAGGCAAAATAACCTTTTAGAATAGTTGTACTATCAGTGACCGGATCAAAAAACTGGCTATGCGCTATCTGTTTTAGTTCAAGCAGGCATAAATAATCTGCATGGTTTATTGCTTTAATCACTTTAATCCTTATTAATTTACGCTTAAAAGCTATAACTTATTATTTTTAAAAATTATTCGTATATTTTACCGCAGTATAAAAAAACCGCAAACTGATACCATGAGTTATTGGCTATCTCTGGTTTTTGACTAACGCCAAAATTTGAGCACTCTGCCCATGCTACAGCAGCACCCAGAAAATCTTCTATCGATTCATGTTGCCAACTCTGACGAGTACAAGATTGATCAAGCGATTGTGCATCATCATGTATTTTGTCTGCAATCAGTGCTTTCACAAACACCAAAAAGCTTTGCTTATCAACAACCTTTTCCAGAAGATCATGCGCATCTGCCACAAAACACCCTTGAAATTAATGCCCATCATCACGGTAAATAAACTTGGGCATTTCCCAATGGTTTCTAATGGCCAGCATACGGAAGCTAAAACCAAAAATCAGCGTGATAATCATGCTCAGGTCAGCGTCTACCTTAAGCAGCAAACATATGATGTAACACCATGCACTGACAAAAGAGACACTGGCATACAGTTCGCGGCGAAATACCAGCGGTACATCGTTACACAGGGTATCGCGTAAAATCCCCCCAAACACCCCGGTAATCACCCCGCATACCGCCGCAATCACATAACTATGCTGCATGGCCAGTGCCACCTGACAGCCAATCAGGGTAAAGGCAATTAAGCCCAAGGCATCCAGCGCCAAGAACAAATTACGTAAATGCTTCATCCATTTGGCAATAAATACGGTAAATAAAGCGGCCCCGGCAGTTAACATTAAATATTCCGGGTGCTTTACCCAGGTTAAGGGATAATGCCCCAACAGCACATCACGCACCGACCCACCACCCAGCGCAGTGACACAGGCAATTAACACCACACCAAACCAGTCCATACTGCGCCGACCCGCAGACAAGGCTCCTGTCATGGCCTCGGCGGTGATGGCAATAATGTAAATGACGGTTAAAAGCATGGGATACGCCTGCCTGAACACAACAACTGGAAAAATACTGCCGAATTAATAAGCAGCCTGAAACGCCGCTATTCTACTGTAATTGACCACAAAAATTAAACGAGTCCTAACAGCGGCGCGCAACAGTGCTTAAACTTTTTGCCACTGCCACACAGGCAAGGGTTTTTCAGGCTTAAGTTGCACTCCACCGTGGGGTCCAGAAAATACCAGCGCCTGTCGATCAGCACAAAGCCGGAAAGCTCGCGGTGCTCCTGCTTCGCTGCACCGGGCTGGCTTTTAGGCTTAAAGAAGGCACTGAATTCTACCTGTGCATGTTTATTAGCAATATTTTTAGCTGAATGGATGGTTAAGCCCAGCCAGTCATTCTGTTTGCTCCAGGCATCAATGGCTGGTACATCCAGCACGGTCTGCTGGGCAGGAACTGTAGTGTGTACAATATAATCGGTCAGGTTCAGGGCAAAGGCACTGTAGCGCGAGCGCATTAACTGTTCGGCTGAAACAGGCAGTTGCTTGCCGCCATGCAAACGCCCGCAACAATCAGACAGTACCTGCTGACTACCACTACCACAGGGGCAAAGTTCACTCATGATCAGTACAACCCTAAATAAACGAGTACAGCATTTTCAGGCTCAGTAACATGAGCAATACGCCAAACATCTTTTTAAGCGATGCTACAGGCAACCGATGGGCTAACCGTGCACCCACAGGGGCGGTAAAAAAGCTGGCAAACGACATCAGCAGTACCGCAGGCCAGTATACAAAGCCAATGGTATAGGGAACACTGGCGGTACCGGCATCACCATTTAGCAGGTAGCCAACGGAGCCAGCAATGGATATCGGTAGCCCCATGGCAGCCGATGTACCAATGGCCTTTTTAATATCAATATTACGCCAGGTCAGGTAGGGAACGGTTAATGAACCACCACCAATCGACACCAGGGCAGACACGGCCCCAATGCCAGTGCCAACACTCAGTAGCTCTACACTGCCCGCCTGTTGCTGACTGGGCTTGGGCTTTTTGTTTAAAAACATTTGAATGGACACATAGCCCATAAACACCACAAAGAATATGGCCAGATACAGCGACTGGATATGCGCCGCCACAAAGGTAGCAGCAAAGGTGCCGACTATCACCCCGGGCGCCATACGTTTAACAATCGGCCAGATTACCCCGCCATTGGCATGATGGGTGCGCATGCTGGAAAATGAGGTGGTCACAATGGTAGCCATGGACGTACCCAGTGCAAGGTGCACTACATTATTTATGTCCATCCCTTGTGCCAGAAAAATAGTGGTGA
>JASLIR010000485.1 GCA_030152125.1 Alkanindiges sp. | reverse complement strand
TATAAACAAATTTCCCGTGGCTTACAAAATCAGAAGCACAAAAATCGCCTTCGCTTGCCAAGGCTATTTTTATGGTGGTTTGGAGGGTGCCACCCTCCAAACCACCCGTTATCTTAATTTTTACAGGTTTTACTATAGCCGATGCGTTATCAATAGTGGAACCTGGCACTCAATAAGGGCAATCCAATAAAGGCGCCAATACAGATAACCATAAAAAAGTGGATCACTGACCTGCAATCCACTTTTTCAATAGTTAGAACAGCGGCTTTTAAAACCTTTTAGCTAATCGCCCTGAAAAACGGCCGTTGTACGTTTTTTAAATGCAGCCACACCCCGGCGTGCATCCTTGCTTAAAAACAGGCGTAAAATCTGCCATTTTACTTTTGCCAGTGCCTTGGTACTGCCCTCAGCTTGTGCCAGGCGGGTAGATACCAGAATCGCCTGTACACCCAGTGGTGCCTGTGCGGCAATCTTCTCCGCTATTTCAATGGCTTTTTCCAGCTCCTGACCATCCGGCACAATTTCCTGTACCAGCCCCATACGATAAGCTTCCTGTGCGGAAAACCAGTCGCCGGTCAGCAAATAGCGGTACGCATTATTAACGCCTACCGCTTGTGGCCAGCGCACAGTACCACCACCAAAGGGGAATAAACCCCGGCTCACTTCATACTGGGTAAACTGCGCCGACATGCCGGCAATTGTCACCTGCCCGGCCAGCAGCAGCTCAATACCCAGCGTATAGCAGCGTCCCTGTACGGCTGTTACAACCGGCTTGGGGCAAGGCTCGGTGTAAATTCCCCAGGGGTCAATACTGCCCTTGGGAATAAACGGCTTCACAATCAGTTTAGGTATCTGCTTGGCAATGGCCGGCATATCCAGCCCGGCAGTAAAGTCGGTGCCGCGCGCCCACAGCACGCCGCAACGCAATTCGGGGTCAGTGGCCAACTGCTTATAGGCCCAAGCCAGTTCAGCGATCATGGAAGGATTAAAGCTATTTAATTTTTCTGGTCTGTTCAGCCCAATCAGCAAAACATGACCTCTCTTTTCGGTGGTAATTAGTTGACTCATTTATATATCCTCATATGGTGACGCCAAACACATGACCGTCCATGATCAATCTGCTGCACAGCCACACAGCAAATTTAGCCTGGCACCACTCCAATAAACTGTACACAGTTCAGTCATGCTGGCCTGCGTACCCATCACCCTATAGCAATGACCTTCTGCCCTGTGTTTATTTTTATAAGGCTTTCTCTAGCCCTTATTAATCACCAAATGACCACACAATGCAAGCCAACCTTGGTCGAACCGCCAGTCATTCCGGACAGATTACATTTTAGCTGCACGCCTTAGCACGAAAAATGCTAAAATAAATTTTTGATTCAGTGCTTTAGGAAAATTTAAATATCGCCCGAAACGACGCCGGCACTGAATAAAGCAAGAGAGGATTGCTCCATGTTACACCTGCATATTCATCCGGAAAACCCACAGCAGCGGCTGATCCAGCAGGCGGTGGATCGCATCCGGGCAGGCGACATTGTGGTATACCCGACTGATGCCGCCTATGCCATTGGCTGCCATATTGGCGACAAGTCCGCCATGGAACGTATTTCCAAAATCCGCCGTCTGGCACCACAACATCAATATGCCATTTTGTGCCGCGACCTGTCCGATATTGCCACCTATGCCAAGGTAGACAACGCCACCTACCGCCTGTTGAAGGCCAATACACCCAGCACCTGCACATTTATCTTAAATGCCAGCAGCGAAGTGCCGCGCCGTTTGATGCACCCCAAAAAGAAAACTATTGGCATCCGTGTGCCTACCAACCCGATTTGTCAGGCTTTACTGGAGGCGCTGGACGAACCGCTGATTACCAGCACCCTGATTCTTCCCGGCCAGGATTTACCGCTGGATGATCCCTATGACATTGAAATGCAGCTGGGCAAGCTGGTGGATGTATTTATTGATGGCGGCATTGGCATGACTGGTGTTACCAGTATTGTCGACCTGTCCGGCGAAGAGCCGCTCGTTATCCGTGAAGGGATGGGCGATATTAGCGCATTCCAGTAAAAGACGTGCCGCAGCTGCCCAACGGCTGCGCCAGTATTGCCAGCAACAACTTCACACCTGTTGTAGCAGCGCTTAAATAATCCAAACGGTAAACAATAAACAATTGATTCCTTCGATCAATTTACAAAATTATTCGGAAAAAATAGACCAAATAGTCAGTTTTTTCATATGATCGATACCATATCAATGCTAGTTTTGCTTTATACTACGTCCCGGTCTGAAAGCATCCATTTAAAACAACAAGGATGATGTTTTAAGCAGGTTTGGCATAGAAAATGCTGAGCGTTGGTACGAAATATTTGCCTTAAAAATGTGAACCAGTTATCATTTTTAACATTGGTTTTAGGTTAACCATTCGTCCACCCTGCTTTGAAGGACTTTTTGGCCTTTCATGCTTTTTATTAAATTCGCGTGGTTATAACTTAATGACACAATTGCAATCACAGGACGCCACATTGGCGACGGCAGGTATTCAAGCCACCGGTATCCGGGTTAACGATGAATGGCTTTCTGCCATTCCGGACGACCTGTACATTCCGCCTGAGGCGTTTGAAATACTGCTGGAATATTTTGAAGGTCCACTGGATTTTCTACTCTATCTGGTTAACAAGAACGGGCTGGACTTGCGTGCGCTGGACATTGCGCCCATTGCCTCGCAGTACCTGCAATACATCAACAAGATGAAAGCGCTGGACATTGAGCTGGCTGGCGATTATCTGGTGATGGCTGCCCTGCTGGCTGACCTGAAATCACGTTTGCTACTGCCCAAACCGGAAGCTACCCTGATTGCCGAGGATGACCCGCGCAAGCAGCTGATTGAGCGGCTGGAAGCCTATGCCAAAATCAAGAAAGGTGCGGCATGGCTACAGCAGCGCAATGTACTGGAACGCGATGTCTTCCCGGTCATCACCAGCCTGCCGGACAGTTACGGGATTCCCCGTGATGAAACCTATGATGCGCTGTTGCTGGAAAAGGCCCTAATGGCGTTACTCAACCGGCCACGCCTGAAAGCACACCAGATTGAACACGAAGCCATCCAGCTGGAAGACCGTATGGATGCTGTGAAGCTGGCCACACGCGGACGCCAGCAATTAAGCTTTATCGATTTACTGAGCCCCTACCAAGGTCGTATGGGCATTGTAGTTACTTTTATGGCTATATTAGAGTTGCTGCGACAAGGGCAAATTATGATTGTTTCCGCTGGTGCGGATGAAGTATTGACGATTCAGGGCAATCATGATGAGCACGCTTGATACTGCAGCAGCTCAGGAGGCGGTGCAAACGCCTGGCCTGTCCACTGCCGAAGCCTTATTGCGTATTGAAGCCGTGCTGTTTGCCAGCGAAACACCGGTACCCTTAAGTCTGTTAAAACAAATATTTGATAGCAATGTGAGCAATAGCCAGATCAAAAAGTGGGTTGACCTGCTATCTGCCCAGCAAAATAACCGTGCCATTGAATTGATTGAAACGGCCCAGGGCTATCGCTTTCAGGTACGTGACCAGTTTAGCAGCCTGATTGCCCAGCTATGGCCGGAACGTCCGATCAGGCTGTCCAATGCATTGCTGGAAACACTGGCGGTGATTGCCTACCACCAGCCGGTAACCCGTGCCGATATCGAACAGATTCGGGGTGTTGCCATTAATAGCCAGATTCTGCGCACCCTGTTTGACCGGCAGTGGATTGTGGAATCCGGCGTGCGTGAAG
>JASLIR010000049.1 GCA_030152125.1 Alkanindiges sp. | reverse complement strand
TGCCTTGGCAGTTTTGCTGCCACGTGCTACCAGCTCATCCAATGTCAGGCCAACGCTTTCGGCAATTTTAACAATACTGTCGTAGGCGTCATTCAGTCCTTGTTCTTTTTTCTGCGCAATCAGCGCGCCTGCCTGGCTAGTTAACTTTTCCAGGTCAGCAACTGACAAATGACTAATATCGGGGTTCATTTTCGCTCCAACGAATATAATAGACCAAGGGTAATATACTACCTTTTGGATCATATTATAATCGTCAAAGTTTTGCCAAGTTGTAATTAAGCTGATTATTTATCATTTTAGTTAAAATGGCAGGTCATCATCCAGGTCCTGATTATACTGAGCTGTCTGGTTTGGTGCACTGCGAGCAGCCTGATTTGCACCATAACCAGCAGAATCCTGATTATTGGTATGCTGATTATTGTTCTGGCGCGGGGCATATGAAGAATAATCCATATTTTGCGCATTATCACCCTGGCCACTACGGGCACTGTCCAGCATTTGCATGGAATCACCACGAACTTCCGTGGTAAAACGTTCCTGGCCGTCTTTATCCGTCCATTTACGCGTACG
Source organism: Alkanindiges sp. (assembly GCA_030152125.1). GTDB lineage: Bacteria > Pseudomonadota > Gammaproteobacteria > Pseudomonadales > Moraxellaceae > JASLIR01. The sequence continues at coordinate 5,814 of JASLIR010000049.1, read as the reverse complement.
CAAACTGCCTTCAATATAAACCTTGCTGCCTTTTTTCAAATATTGTTGCGCTATTTCACCTAAACGGTTGTTTAAAACAATACGATGCCATTCGGTAATTTCCTGACGCTCTCCACTGGTTTTATCTAGCCAGCTTTCGCTGGTAGCAATGGAAAACTGGGTTAAAGACCCACCATTGGCAAAGGTTTTTGTCTCTGGATCCCGTCCAAGAGTACCTACCAGTATTACTTTATTTACGCCGCGCATTGCTTATCCTCGCTGTATTTCATCTTATTGAACTGTAAACCAGCCCATCCTAAAACGCTACCACTTCACCTGACAATTGCGACAGCTTTTGTCGCTCCATATCGCCTAAAGCATTGGCATCCACTTTTAAGTAGGCCAGGTGCTGGTCCCGCAAAATAACCACTTCTTCCACGCCATCAATTGCCAATAATTGCTCACTCCACACCGTCACATCGTGCTGTTGTGGTAGTTTTAACGTTAAGGTTGATAAATAACGTGGTGAATCCATAAACCAGCTGACCAGCAGCCAGGCAAAACCTACCGCAGCCAGAATAGACCATGCCGCATAATAATTATTAAATGCCAGCAATTGCCCGCCTAGCACTCCACCGGCAAAAGCCCCCAGAAACTGGCCGGAAGCATTAATACCCATGGCGGTTGCTTTTAAGGAAGGTGGCGCAATTTTGGACAGCCAGGAGGGCAATAGAGCCTCCACCACATTAAATGCAATAAAAAACAAGGCTAAACCCAAAAACAGGCCCCATGCAATATGGTGAAATGCAGTTAACACCAGCAAGCCCATAAGCACGGTAAATACCGCCACAATAAATATATGACGCATTTGGCGTTTTTTCTCTGCAATGATAATACTGGGCACAGCAAAGAACAGGCTTAACAACAATAATGGTAAATAAACCCAGCCATGCTGATTAACCGGGACATTGGCCCATTCAACCAGCTGTTTGGGTAAAAATACAAATAATGCCGTCATTAATAAATGCAGCATAAAAATGGATACATGCAGGCGATTTAAGTTGGCATTTTTTAATACCGCATGCAGTTTTTGCTTATAATCCTGCTGTGGTGCTTTATGCTGAACCTGTACCTGCGGTACCAGCAATAACAATAACATGGCCAGCAAACCCATCACACTGGTCAGCCAGAACAGGCCGGAAATGCCCAGTTGTACGCTCAGCCAAGGGCCAATGCTAAAAGCCAGCATAAAGGACATGCCAATACTCATGCCCATCACCGCCATGGCCTTGGTACGCTGCTCCTCACGGGTTACATCAGCCAGCAATGCCATCACCACGGCAGACACCGCACCACTTCCCGCAATGGCCCGGCCAATAATCACGCCCCAAATACTGGTGGACATAGCCGCAATGGCACCACCCAGCGCAAACAGCAACAGGCCGAAAATAATTAAGGGCTTACGCGCACTGTGGTCTGCCCACCAGCTATAGGGAATCTGGAAAATGGCCTGGGTTAGCCCATAAATACCCACCGCCAAACCCAACAAGGCAGGTGTTGCTCCCTCATAGTGCTGCCCGGCAATGGCAAATACCGGCACAATCATGAATAAGCCCAGCATCCGCAAGGCAAAAATGCTGCTTAATGCAAATGTGGACTGTCTTTCGGAAGCATTCATCAAGGGATATCCAGTTCTTTTGCCCTAGGCAGGCTTGTTACTACGCGCCAGCAGTATACGCTGATTAAACCGCAGGTTTAAGGGGTTCACACGCTTAAAGCTTGGCGCCAGATGTACAAGGGACTTGAAGCAGCCAAAATCAGCACCATATTGCAAGCCAGCACCTCAGTTTTAGCCATCCACTTTATTTGCAGCGACACCAGCTGACGCGGTCAAATTTTTAAACAATTATTAGTGCAGCAGCCATACCAAAAATACTTTATTGTTAGGGGTTGCACTCATACAGCAGAGAAACTCATGAGCCATAGTGAAATCCGTATTCGCGGTGCCCGTACCCATAACCTGAAAAATGTATCGCTGGATATCCCACGCGACAAGTTTGTGGTAATTACTGGATTATCCGGCTCTGGCAAATCGTCACTGGCTTTTGACACCCTGTATGCCGAGGGCCAGCGCCGTTATGTGGAATCATTATCTGCCTATGCTCGCCAGTTTTTGTCGCAAATGGAAAAACCGGAAGTAGACAGCATTGAAGGCCTGTCACCCGCTATCGCCATTGAACAAAAGTCTACCAGCCACAACCCGCGTTCCACCGTAGGCACCATCACCGAAATTTACGACTATTTACGTCTGCTGTATGCACGGGTTGGCACCCCGTATTGTCCGGAACACGACCTGCCCATGGTGGCGCAAACCGTGAGCGAAATGGTGGACAGCGTTAAAGCCCTGCCGGAAGGTACTGCCCTGATGCTGCTGGCACCGGTGGTACGTGACCGCAAGGGTGAACACGCCCTGCTATTTGAACAGCTGCAAAGCCAGGGCTTTGTACGTGTGCGCATTAATGGCGCGCTGTATGAACTGGATGATGTACCGTCATTAGACAAAAAGAAAAAGCACACGGTGGACGTGGTAGTAGACCGTTTTAAGGTACGTGATGACCTGGGTAACCGCCTGGCCGAATCCTTTGAAACAGCGTTGCGCCTGGGCAGTGATATTGCCATTTTGAACTGGCTGGATGATAGCCAGCCGGAACAGATTTTTTCCGCCAAACACAGCTGCCCGCAGTGTGACCGCGCCGTGGCCGAACTGGAACCGCGCCTGTTTTCCTTTAACAACCCTTATGGTGCCTGTACGGTATGTGACGGCCTGGGTGTACGCAGCCATTTTAGTCCAGACAAACTGGTCAGCAACCACGATCTATCCATCAACCAAGGGGTTATCCGTGGCTGGGACCGTCAGCGCCCTTACTATTTTAGCCAGTTGACCAAAGTAGCCGACCATTACAGTATTGATATGGACCAGCCGTGGCAGGCTATAAGCAAAGAGCACAAGGCGCTGCTTTTAAATGGCTCCGGCAAGGAAAAAATTGATTTTAGTTATATTGATGAGCGGGGACGCAAACAGAACCGCGTTCAACCGTTTGAAGGCATTTTGCCGTATCTGGAACGCCGCTACCGCGATACCGAAAGTAACCTGGTACGCGATGACCTGGCGCAATACCTGTCCAATGCAGCCTGTAATGCCTGTAATGGCTCACGCCTGAACGAAATTGCCCGCCATGTGAAGGTAGCGCAACGCACCCTGCCGGAAATTACCCGCCTGTCGATTGGAGATGCCGAAAGCTATTACCAGTCACTATCACTGGAAGGTGCCAAAGGTGAAATTGCCGACAAGATTTTTAAGGAAATCCGTGAGCGCCTGCACTTTCTGGTTAGTGTTGGCCTTAATTATTTAAGCCTGTCCCGTTCTGCCGATACCTTATCAGGCGGTGAAGCGCAACGTATCCGCCTGGCCTCGCAAATTGGTGCGGGTTTAATGGGGGTGATGTACGTACTGGATGAGCCTTCGATTGGCCTGCACCAGCGCGACAATGACCGCCTGCTAAAAACCCTGATCCGCCTGCGTGACCTGGGTAATACTGTGCTGGTGGTAGAGCATGATGAAGATGCAATTCGTGCTGCCGACCATATTATTGATATTGGCCCCGGCGCCGGCATACATGGCGGCCAGATTATTGCCGAAGGAACGGCAAAAGATATTACCGACCATCCGGATTCCCTGACCGGTCAATATTTATCCGGTGCCTTAAAAATTGCCATACCAGCACAACGCCATCCGGTTGATAGCAGCAAGCAGTTGCGTTTAACCGGCGCATCCGGGCATAACCTGCAACATGTGGATTTAAGCCTGCCAATTGGCCTGTTTACCTGTGTAACCGGGGTATCCGGCTCCGGCAAATCCACCCTGATTAACCGTACCCTGCTGCCACTGGCTTCCACCCAGTTAAATGGTGCCACCACACTTACCGCAGAAAAATTTGACACCATTGATGGCCTGCAACATCTGGACAAGGTGGTGGATATTGACCAAAGCCCAATTGGCCGTACCCCGCGCTCCAACCCGGCCACTTACACCGGTTTATTTACTCCCATTCGTGAGCTGTTTGCACAAACTCCGGAAGCCAAAGCACGCGGCTATTCAGCCGGACGCTTCTCCTTTAACGTAAAAGGCGGGCGCTGTGAATCCTGTGAGGGTGACGGCATGATCAAGGTCGCCATGCACTTTTTGCCAGACATGTATGTGCCCTGTGACTCCTGCCATGGCGAGCGATACAACCGCGAAACACTGGAAGTAAGCTACAAAGGCAAGAATATTTCCGATGTGCTGGGTATGACCGTGGAAGATGCTGCAGTGTTTTTTGAGTCCATTCCCGTGATTTATCGCAAGCTGGAAACCCTGATTCAGGTCGGCCTGGGCTATATCCGCCTGGGACAGGCTGCTACTACCCTGTCCGGTGGTGAGGCACAACGGGTTAAACTGGCACGGGAGCTGGCCAAGCGTGATACCGGCAAAACCCTGTATATTCTGGATGAACCTACCACTGGCCTGCACTTCCATGATATTGCCAAGCTACTGGAAATCCTGCATCACCTGCGCGACAAGGGCAATACCATTGTGGTGATTGAGCATAATCTGGATGTGGTTAAAACCGCGGACTGGATTGTGGACTTAGGCCCGGAAGGTGGTTCTGGTGGCGGTATGATTATTGCCGAAGGCACCCCGGAACAGATTGTAAAAGTGGAAGCATCACATACGGGTAGTTTTTTGAAGGCTTTATTGAATTAATTTAGATGGACTTTTGATTTATTTGCTATAGGCAAACCATCCCATTGCTCATACAGGCATAGGACTGTTTACGGGGGCTTTGGGGCAAAGCCCCATATGCGCCAACCTAGCAAATAATCCCAATAAATTCATCTTATTATATGTGTTATGGGAGGCTTGGAGGGCGGCAGCCCTCCAAGTCCCACTCCAAAAAGTGGCTTGCGTAGCAAGCCACTTTTTGGGCTTTTGATTTGTACCATATGATATGTGAGCCATGTTGGCTTCTTAGCTGGTAATTCTTTAAAAAACAATTATTAAATAATTTATGAATGATAAAATTGACTATTCTTAGAGCAAGATCAAGAGCCAAATTTTCGAACGCCTACGGCGTCCTAAAATTTGATAGGGTTTCGAGGGCGATAGCCCTCAAGCTCCCAATAACGTATACAAATGTTGGTATTTTATAGATTAAAACATTAAGTTGGCGCATATGGGGCGAAGCCCCCAAAGCCCCCTCCCACCGAGCTGCCAAAGGCAGCGAGGCGAGGTATCGCTATTTTTAGCTGGTAGTATTGTTGTACTGGTAAATGAGCTATACCCGCAGTTGGCCTAAAACTAGAAAATATTAGACTCTGTTAAGTTAGAAGACTGGTCTAACCATCCGTTTAACATTTCGATCACTCATCTTTGTGCTCCGGCATCCGATGCACATACTGCATGGTCACCAGCCGGGATACTATCAGCGCCAGATACATCACTCCGCAGAACATTTGCAGGGAAACCAGCACCCGCGCCGCTGGCGACAGCGGCACAATGTCGCTTAAACCGGTACCGGACTGAATGCTAAAACTTAAAAACAGCAAATCCAGCCAGCTACGCTGTAATTCACCCACCACTACCGGGTTAAAACTGGCCGGAAACAGTGTCTGGCAGGCGTTGTATAAAAAAGCAAAGGCCCATGCCACCAAGGTAAACAGGGTAGCTGCGGCAAATAATTCGTCCCGGGTGACATAACGGTCCATAAACATGTAGCGGAACAGGCCATAGGCACC
>JASLIR010000450.1 GCA_030152125.1 Alkanindiges sp. | reverse complement strand
TATCACCGATTGCAACAAATAACCATGTAGAAGCTTCCCAGCTTCTAGGATCTTGAGATAATGCTTCAAGCTCCACTATTGCCGCTATATAGGATTTTCTTGCATCATCAAACCTGCCCTCCTTGAAGAAAGCATCACCTTGTTTACTTAATTCCGTAATGCGTTGATGTACGTCATCAGGTAATTGCATGTTTTGTCCTTGTGAGCTTGAAAGAGTGTTGTACATTGCAGCAATGGCATCATCAACTACTACAGCGTCAGATTTTGGCTGCTCAGTGATTGTTAAAGTTTTTGCCGCCCAGCCAGAAGAAGCCACTAACATTAGGCTACATATAAAAGTTTTAACCATTTGCTTATGTGCCTGGGTTAATTCTGACATCTCGGCCTCATAACAAATCTTTCTTGGCGGTCAGGGGCTGCCCCAAATAAGTAGCTATCAATACAAATCAAACTACAATACTGTAGTTGTCAATCAAGACCTTCAGGAATTCCGCTACGGCCATCCATCTTGGTGATTTTCCACTTGCTCATATCACTAAATTCAAACTTCACATCATATTCAAGATTTGAGTGAACCATTATTAAAAAAAGCGCTTCCTCTTTTTCTAAAGCGTTCAAGAAGGCTTCCACCTTATCAGGCATTGAATGAAAAAACGGCTTGCACTTCCGTACATCAATAATATCCACACCCGATGGATGCACATATGATCCTTTCACTTCTGTAGAAGAATCACTAGAAACAACACGAAGGTACGCTTTCTGCCATTGCGGCTCCAGCTCTCCAAGTACAGAAACAAAAGACTGAAGAATATCCATCAATATTGGTGTGGCGTCATTTACTGCCATTGCTATGTCCTTTTATCATTATCAACAATTGTACAGCGCAGGGCTCAAATGCTATATGGTGGATTACACAAAGCTGGCTTTGTTAACCGCACCCTATGCGCTATTATTTCTCTAAAACATCAATCAACTTAATAACCAAGTCCGTTTTATCAATTGCCCCAAGACTAGTATAAAAGAAAACCTTTCCATCTTCTTTGTACTCAGAAATCATCGCTTTAATGCAAGATGTAATATTTTCTGGCATTTTTTCCAGTAAACTGACATCCTGATAGTCAACTATGGCTTTAATTACGTAATGAACAAGTACCATTTCAGGTAATCTTCCGGCATTAACAGAACTCTGTATGCTTTGAATATCTTGCCATACCAACTCAGGAACACTCATTTTTTAATTCCCTAATAGACCTTAAACCATCAACTATCAAATGCAATTTTGGTGCGTTATAAAGAACGAGGATTTATTAACCGCATCCTACGTTCGCTAATAAGATGCATCGTAATACGACTCATCACCATTTGCCATGTTCTCAAGCATTTCTTCGAACTCAGTACTCAACACAGCTTTATTAAGCAATCTTGGATCAAAGCCATTTTTGATTTGCTTTTTAACATGAGAAATGAACTCTTTTGGTAATCGAGCACGATAGTTCCTTAAATAATGAATATGCGATGCATCCCAAACATAGACACCGTCAGAGAATGACTTAGATGGGATTACGAACTTATTTGTCAAAACATCTTTTATATTACTCAGCCAGTCATCAATAACAATGCATGAACTCATATATTCACTAATCGTAATAGAATTTTCTTTGCTCACCGCCTCAATATTCTCCAGCAAACTTATTGCTTTTGAAAATTTGGCACCATCTTCTTCTTTGTAATAAGGCAATATCTTCATGACTATTTATTTCCCGGCTCAAATTTCTTCACTTCAGCCAGCGTAGATACCGTTATGCTGCGCTAACGCACCTTACGCATTGTCCGATAAGACTAACATTCTAACTTTCTTCCTTCTCCAGACGCTTTAAAGCCGCCTTACGAATAAAAGCTTCAGGGTCATCAAGCAGTCGTTTTAAAATATGCAGCGGAGCCTTTTTATTATTAGCTATGCGGCTACGAACCGTTCCCTCACTATCTTGCGATAGCAGATCAAAAAGTACCGGGCTAAGTTTGCGCTTCGCTGCAACCATGCAGCGGACAGATACATCCGCGTCGCGGGCAAGGATTTCCAGCATACTCAAGGGCACAGTTTTATTTTGCGCCACCCACTTTCTCATATCAGGAAAGCGGGCAATCACATCCAGCCACACAACCTCAGACGCTTCTTCATGTGCTGCACGCCAGTATTCTTCCGGCAGTTCACTTGACCGCAGGCGAACAAATTCTTCTGCTGAGCTAATCATTTATAAATATTCACGCTTCATCTTCTCATAAGGGTAAAGCAGCCTTCCCTGCTTTACCCTCCTCAAACCCCTATTTAACCACCAGCGTATAATTCAACTTATTAAACCCGGTGCTATCCTCCCATGCGCCGGTATTCGCCACCCGGATGGCATATTCCGCCCGGTTGGAAAGCAGCGGCACAGGGTCTGGCAGGCTTAACAGCAGCTCGTAGGAACCTTTAGGCACACCCGTTAATACAATATTCTGGCTGATGGTTTTGGTCTGGTTGAGCAGCCAGCGGCGCGGGTCGCTATTCAGCTTAAAGCGATACAGCGTGCCATTGCTCGCGTTGCGCAATACCAAGTTAACATCGCGCGGGTTATACGGTGTGGCGTAGCCGCCATTGGCTACTTGCAGGTTAAAGGACAGCGCGCCGCCTGCATTGACACTGTTGGAATACGTGCCCTGCACTAAATTAAAACGGTAACCCAGCTTGCGCTTGGCCACATTAATGTTGCTGCCCCAGCTATCCAGCACGCCAGTGTGGTAGTCCACATTTAAAAAGGAATAACGCAGCTTGCTCATGTCCGCGTTGGCCTTGCTCCAGGTGGAATAAGCCGAAGGCTCACAGGTTTCACCACCCTGTGGCACAAACAGGTTTTCCTTGCTCAGGTAGTTTTTATCGGCAGTAACGTTGGTGTAAGTGCCGTAATCGTCCGCGCTGGCCAGAAAGCAGTCGTTATGATGCCCCACCCGTGCCTTGTAGGTATTGGCAAAAGCTTCACTACTGGTCAGGGCAGCAGCGCCATAAAAATGCTGCTTAAAAGCCGGGGTACGCAGTTGCACCGTACGGCTGGCTGGCAGGGCATTTAGCAGGGCTTCAGTCACTTCCTGACGGTCCAGCCACTGCGCCGGGCTGATCACCCCCTGGTCACCAAAATAGTCGGTGTAATACCACTCGCCCCACACGCCAATCAGGCCGGTTTGCAGGGTAGCAATCACATCGCTGTTGTTCTGGATATAAGGGGTTAGCTGGTTAATGTGGGTCAGCATCCATGCCTTGGTGGCATCGCGCGTGCCGGGGTGCGTGGTGGCCGTGGATGTCCACGAATAACCAAAGCGCACAATCGCCTTTAAGCCCGCCTGACGGATTAAGGCCAGATGGTTATTCAGCGCATCCAGCTTGGCCTGGCTGATGTTGGCAGTTTTAAACGCGCCTAAATCCACGGTACAAAACACCAGGCTTATTTTATCGGTATTGCGGTAAGCCTGTAATTCTGGCAGCTCATAATTACAGTCGCCATTGCTGTGGTAAAAGCCGCGCTCCGGGTTGGCAAAAATGGTACCGGGGTCGGCGCTATAAGTCACCGTTGTAGTAGTGGCCGCATAGGTATGGGTTAATACCGGGCTGGTTTCCAGTGGCGCTTCCACCTGAAACACCAGATTCGCCCCGTTAGGCATGGCGGACTCGCCTACATCCGCACGGTTTACCGTCCACTGCACTGCACTGGCCGAAGCCGAATAATTCACCGCTTTAATCAGCGTCCAGCTCCAGTCCGCACCTGTGCCGCTATACTTGTACAGGTTGCCATTTTCCAGCAGGTAGTCCGCCCCTACAGCATTGCCTGAAAAACCTGTGGCGCTGTTCTGGTCGGTATCTATATAAATGCGGTGAAAGCTGTAGGTGCTGTTTTTATTCAGCTTGTAAAACAGTCTGGTGGCATCGTTGGTGGCGCTATAGCCAGTAATGGCTGCGGATGCCGTTTGGCAGGCCAGCACACTGGTCAGCAGTGTTAAGGCGGACGCTGCCGCAATGGCGTTAAGTTTGGTCATGATATTCTGCAATCCTTTGTCTGAATATTTTTAGTAGTCATTTTAGCCTATTAAGGCTGTATCCGTTTAGCGGCTATGATAGCACTGGATGACACACTGGGATGTAAGGCTAAAGTGGAATTTTTGCGCGGCTAAATCTATTAGCCTGCAATTTAGCCCCAGCATTTGATGTCATTAAAGACTGGTTATTGGTTCAAATCCATCTTCAGTTTCCCTGATGGATACCTCAAAGCATGATCCATCCGGCTGACATAATATCCATCGCTCTTCTTTGGTAAATGGCTCCTCTAACAATACCGGCCCATTCAAAC
>JASLIR010000416.1 GCA_030152125.1 Alkanindiges sp. | reverse complement strand
TTGAAAGAAATGCCGCCGATAGTAAAAAAATACAAGTTTAAGGATTTTGATCTGGAGAAGCTGGAAAACAATTTAAGGCAATGGTTTGACGAGCATCACTATATTGTTTCTGAATAATGGCAGCAATTGGTGCTGCCATGCGCAAGCTGGTACACCTGTGCTACGGGGTTCTCAAGCATCAGATGCCTTATCAGGCTGATTATTTAACAGTTAAACCAGCTTGATTTGGCTTGACACCCAAGGCGGTATCTACGCTGGCTGGTATAAAATGCAAGGAGCATTATTAAAAATGTATCAAATGGTACAACCGCCATTTAGTCTGAATTTCAGAGAAATGGGTAAAAAAGAGCTTAAAGAATATTATCAGTGGTTTATGAGTAATATTCCGATTCGTTTAAATGAATTAAAGCAAGTTCTGGCATTGACACCAGGGTTTGAGGGCTGGCAAACTGATTTCAGTCCTGAGTCCTTGACTGGTTTGGGCGAATGGTTTGCCATACATGTTGAAGTTCGCAAAAAAACTAAAGAAGAGATAGATAAGATAAAAAGTCAGTTGACTTTTCCCATAGATATCCCTGAAGAAGAGTTAACAGAAGCTACATTTTCTCTTGCTTATGATATTGGTATATACCTTAGTCAGGTATTTCTTAAAAATCATGGGTTGCTTAAATGGGAGCAACTATTTGGCAACAAGAAGAATGTAGATTATGGGCAGCCCGTCTTAATGGGATTTGGAAAAGTACCTTTTAATCCTATTCGGATAACTGTAGTTTTGGCATATGGACTGAGTGATAAAACCAGAAATGGAAATGGGCTAAAAGAGATTTATGATATTTGGCAAAATAACATAGCCAGTGTAGATACCGTTAGCGATAGCATAACGCCTCAAACCTAACAGTCATTATTATCACACCCACCCTGCATCCCCCAACAAAAAACCCGCCTCTCAGCAAGCGTAGGCTGGGTTTCAACCCAGCGCCGTTACCAAAAGCTGGGCTGAAGCCCAGCCTACTCGATATGTTGCGATAATCCCATTACCCCAATAAAAAACCCGCCATTTCTGACGGGTTTCCCTAAGCTTATAGCAATTAATGCGCAGTAATCACGCCATCGTTGCTGGTTTGCTCGGCTACGGTGTAGTTGCCACCGCTGTTGCCATCCTGCACCACATAGCCTGCTTTAATCAGCAGTTTTTTGCCGGTGCCTACAGTTTTGGTTTCGTACTGCTGGAACAGGCCAGTCACACGGTCACCAGTCACCAGACCGGTCACCTGCGGCTTGTTGGCAGAGGTTAAGCCACCATCGTACACCTTGGTGTTGGCGACGGTGCTGATGTTCAGGGTTTTCGGGGTGATCACGCCAGCGTGGCTTTGTACCAGCACTACGTCATAGTTATTACCGTTGTTGCCATCGCGGATGGTATAGCCATGATTCACGTTGATGGTTTTGCCGGTACCGGCATTTTTGTCGGCAAAGGACTGGGTTAAGCCAACAATGCTGTCGCCGCGCACACGGCCATCAACCACCGGCTTGCCGGTAGAGGTCAGCTTGCCATCATATACCTTGCTGGTGGCATCGGCAGTGATGGTCAGGGTCTTTTTGTTAATGGTCAGGGTGGCATCATTGGCTACAATTAAATCATAACCAGTCTGACCGGAAGACAAGCCTTCGGCATAGCTATAAGTACCAGCATTGCGCGCGGCAAAATTACTGTTTACCTTGTTTAAATCTGCCTGTGCATCGCCAACGGTGTAGTTTACGCCGCTTACAGTCAGGCCATCATAGATTTTGCTGCTGCTGGTGTTCTGGATTTCTACGCTTAATGGCTTTAAAAAGCTGCGTAACAGGGGAGAGGTCTGGCCCTGATAAATGCGCCATACTGTGCCGGTACCGCCCTGGTTATCAATATCCCAGCCGCTAAAGCTGCTTGCATCCTGCATGGCAGCAGTGGTTAAGCCCGTACCGTCTGCACTGGTGGCTTGTCCTGTGCTGTCGGTGTTCCAGTAGCTGCTATCCACCAGGCCGTCAGTCACGCTGGCCACCAGGCCACCAGTGCTGGTTCCAGTTACCAGGCCGGAAGCGTAGGTGTTGCTAATGGTTCCGGCGCTTTCACCCACCAGGCCACCAGCCACGCTGCCGCCAGTCACTGCGCCGCTGGCGTAGGCATTGCTGATGCTGCCGGTGCTGCTCAGGGAGCCAGCCAGGCCACCTGCCACACTGCCGCTGGCGTTGATGCTGCTGGTAGCATAGGCGTTGTTGATAGTACCCTGGTTTACACCAGCCAGGCCACCCACGGTATTTACACCACGAATGCTACCAGTGGCATAGGTATTGCTGATGGCGCCATTATTCACACCAGCCACACCACCCACATTGCTGCGGCCAATCACGTTCAGGTTGGTTAAACCAATGTTCTGGATCACGCTGCCGTCGGTGATGCCAAACAGGCCCACGTTATCAGTAGTAGGGCGGTTAATGCTTACATTGCTCACCTGATGGCCCAAACCTTCCAGCACGCCGGTGAATGCAGAAGCAGCGTCACCTACTGGTGCAAAGCCACGGCCATTGTCCCAGTCCTGGCTGTTGATGGCATCAATGTCTGTTGCCAGCACATATTTGCCGGAAAGGTCGCCGTTCATGGCCTGTAACTGGTCAGCGGTGGCAATAACGCTATAGGCATCGCCATTTACCGAGAAAGCCGCGTTGCTGCCCAGCAGGTTAACCTTGGACGCATTGTTCAGGCTGTAGCCATTGGCGCTGTACAGTGCCAGTTCGCCAGTGCCGGTGGCATCAACATCCGCATTGAACTGGATGGCATTCTGGGCTGCCAGTGTGTTGTTACCCACCAGTTCCAGCTTGGCTGGCACAAGGATGTTTTGACCATAAATGCTGCTGGCTTCACCGTCAACAGTGCCGGATAGCTCGATACGGCTTTCGGCCTGGCTGGTATCGCCAAACAGTAAAACCTGGCCATTGCCGCTGCTCAGGTTGGTGGCCTGAATGCTGCCGCTGTTCTTAATTACGCCAGCAATGCTGGAGGCCTGATTAATGGCTTGGGTGGTAGCGTCAATTTCGTCCACGTTAACCAGTGTCACGTTGCCGTCCACTGCTTTTAGCGTGCCGCTGTTACTTATGTCCGGGCCCAGGAACAGGATGCCTTGTGCTTCAATGGTACCGGCATTATGGATGGCACCAGTGGCTGTACCACGGCTAAACACAAAGTTGTCGGCGTCAAAGTCGCTGTCGCTGATGTCCAGCACGGAAGCCAGTACGCTGCTGGCAGAAATCTGGCTGCCTGCACCAAAAGTAATGCCGTTCGGGTTAACAATAAACAGCTGGCCATTGGCGCTTACCTGACCAAAAATTTCGGTGGGGCTGGCAGAGGTCACACGGTTTAAGGCGATGCTGCTGGTATCCGGCTGGTCAAATACCACCTTGCCATTGCTGCCTACATCAAAGCTGTTCCAGTTAATAATCGCCTTGGTGCTGGCCTGGTTGACGGTCAGCTGGTTGCTTAGCGTGCGGTCAAAGGTGGCACTGCCGCTGGCTACATTTTCCCCGCTTGGCAAGGTATTGGCTGCAGGCACTGCATAGGCCATGCCGGTTGCCAGTCCGCTGGCCAGCAGTACGGCCAGTTTGAATGCCTTGCCGGATGATTTCTTGTTACCCCGGGCCAGTTCGCTGGCTACTGTCCACGCCTGTAATGTTGTATTCCATACCAGTTTATATGCCTGATTCATGTTGTAGCCTCGTTATTAGACAAATCTTGAATGAGTTAATAAGCCCAGCTCAGGCAATCTGGTGTTGCCTAAACTTTAGCCAGTGCGCATTGCAGTTAGAACAAATCCGAGGCTATTAAAAGGCATTAATGTGATAGTTAAATTAATTTCTCCTATCTTTCTTCATTTTCTTTTTGCTGCTGTTTAGAGGGGGAAATATGGCTGTCAGGGGACAGTAAACAGACTGTCTTGTAACTGCAACAAGGCTGTCAGATACAGAGGGCAGACACATATGGGCAGACATCTGGCAGCGCTGGGTACTATAAAGCGCGGCATCCTGATGGCGATGCACCCCTAAAAAAATATTGACATAAGTTCTAAAAAGGAATCTAATTTTTAATCATTTGTTTGGTGCTGTAAATGGCCTAGGTGATTCACTAGGCTAAGTACTGAATACATTGTATGGTCCCGCATGTTGATAGAGAACAGATATGAGAAAAACATCAAGCGCTTCAACCTTTATTGCCGCGCCTCCTGCCTTGGTATTTGATGTGTTTACCCATTACCAGACATACCGCAAATTGGTGGGTGTTAAAAATACCCGCTTAATTGAGCCGGGCAAGCCGGAAGTGGCAAATGGGTTAGGGGCTGTGCGCGAGCTGGATTTGGGCGTGGCTTTTTTCCGCGAACAGGTAACAGGGTTTAAGCGCCCACATTACTGGGACTACAAGTTTATTGACTGGCCTTTACCCTTTGCACATGTAGGCGGGCGCATGAGCTTTGAAGCGGTAGCAGGCGGCACCCGTATGACGTGGCAGTCTACCATTGAGGCGCGTTGGGTGATTAGTCCGGTGCTGCCTGTACTGGCAGGGCTGACCAGCAGTGGCCTTAAACTGTTATCTATCCAGATGAAAAGAATTGTTTTAAAAGTACAGCGTGATGGCGGGATAAGTGGTGCGGTAGGTGGTGCGGATAAATAAGGGTTTAGTCGGTTTAGCTTGGTTGGTTTAGCTTAATTGGTTTAGTGTAGGCTTTGACAGCTGTGCCGCGCTGTCAAAG
>JASLIR010000306.1 GCA_030152125.1 Alkanindiges sp. | reverse complement strand
TTGAGGGGGGCGAAGCCCAGCAAACCAGCGCAAAAATTGCCTTCACATGTGAAGGTAGCTTTTGCGCTTTTATGTGGCTAGCACTAACAATCACCGCTTTTTTGATAAGCATCAAAAGCCAGGTTAGGAAATTAATATTGTTTTTGGCTTACAACTAATTCAGCATCCCCGCCACCATATTAATCGCCAGTCCCAGAATACTGGTATTAAATATAAAAGCGATCAGTGACTGCAATAAAGCCAGCCTGCGCATTTTAGCATTGCCCGGTGCTATATCTGCAGTCTGGTTGGCCACCGAAATAGTAAAGGAAAAATAGGCAAAATCCATATAATCCGGCTGGGCAATTTTATCCGGGAACAACAAGGCGGGCGCCTGATGATGATTTTTTTGCCGGTTTAAATAAAACTCATGCGCATAATGCATGGTAAAAGCGGAAGGCACCACCAGCCATGCCCCAATCAGGCTCATACTGGTTAAACCAATAAACAGGCTGGGGTGGCTTTGCTGCTGCAAGTCGGCATGCAGCAAAAAAATCACCATCGACACAAAGCTTAAGGCCGCCCCCAGGCTAAAAAACAGCAGGATCAGCATGGCGCCTTCGTCATGTTTTTCGGCATAGGCCGGAATATTGCCCGCCTCTGCCCGCCACATAAATAGCCACACCAGCAGCATATATACCCAGATGAGTACATCCCAGCCCAGCAGCACATAAAACAGCGGGGACTGCCGGGTAAGCATCAGGGCCAGCAGCACAACCAGAGCAGCACTCGTAATAGCCGTGCTCAGGCGCCAGCGATTTTTAATTTGGGAAAACATGTTTTATCGGCTTTAAATGCGATCGGAGTTATCCTGCCAGCATAAAAAAAGCATGCTGCACTGGCTGTATCAATTTGTAGCCCTCCTTCTCATAGCACCCTTCACCATAAATGGCTGGCAGATAAAAATTTCCGATAGCTGGCCAGTCGGTTTATGGCAAACATCACCACCACTATTCATAGCCCACCTGATACTGAACTAAAACGTCAAACTCGGCAGAAAGATAGTCCAGTAACATGCGCACCGAAGGCAGCAGGCCTTTTCTGGATGCATAGGCAGCATGCACAATACCGCTGGTGGGCTTCCACTCCGGCAACACCCGCAGCAACCCCCCTTTCAAAATGTATTCATGCGCAATCATCATCGGTAAAGGCGCAATGCCCACCCCCTGCAATACACCATGCAGCACACCGCAAATATCATTCACAATCAAAACCGGGTCATGCTGAAAACTAAGCGTGCCCTGAGTTTCATGGTGTAATACCCAGATGCACTGCTGCTCGGCATTGCCCAGGCCAATGGTTCTAAACTGCTTTAAATCATCCACCGTCAGCGGTATGGGCTGGGTTTGTAACAGGCGTGGATGTGCCACCAGGCACTGTGTACTCACGGCCAGTTTTTTCATTACCAGGTCACTGTCCTGCAAGGGTGGGTAGCGCACCCGGAAGGCGATATCAATGCCTTCATTCAGCACATCCACATTGCGGTTGGTGGCATCAATATAAATTTTCACTTTGGGATGCTTTAGCATAAAACGTGACAGCAGCTCACCCAGATGATAGTGCAGCAAGGCAGATGGACAAGACACCCGGATCACGCCGGTGGGTTCAGACCGGTTTAGCTCAATAAATTCCTGCGCATGCTCGGCATCCATCAATAAAGCATGGCAATACTGGTAATACTGCTGGCCAATTTCCGTGACGCTAAACTGCCGGGATGAGCGCTGCAGCAGACGCACCCCCAGGCGCTCCTCCAGGATGGCAATACGGCGGCTTAATTTGGATTTGGGAATATCCAGCGCACGCCCAGCCGGGGCAAACCCCGCGTACTCAACCACTTTGGCAAAGTAATACAAATCGTTTAAATCCTGCACAGCACCCTCCAGTGCAAACAGCCTTTAGATATCAGGCATCTACCAACTATCGTTCAAAAAATAGGACGCTAAGGCCAAATTTAGCATACTTTCTGGCCGCCTCAATTGCTTATATAGTGTTTTTAACGGAAATAAACACCGCAAACAATGATTCATAGCATTGTTTTAAATTGATTATTTTCAAAAAAACCAACACTATCCTTAAGCAATGAAAGGACAAGCACAATGAGCACCCCAGCCAACTTTAATGGACAGCGTCCTGTTATTGATCCTGCAAATGTCGCCATGCTGTTGATCGACCACCAAAGCGGCCTGTTTCAAACCGTCAAGGATATGTCTGTACCGGAATTACGCAGCAATGCCATCACACTGGCCAAGGTTGCCACCCTGTGCAACATCCCGGTGATTACCACTGCCTCCGTACCTCAAGGCCCCAATGGCCCCTTAATCCCGGAAATCCACCAGTTTGCCCCGCATGCCCAGTATGTGGCACGTCAGGGCCAGATTAACGCCTGGGATAACCCCGATTTTGTGGCTGCCGTAAAAGCCACCGGTAAAAAACAGCTGATTATCGCTGGCACCATCACTAGTGTGTGTATGGCCTTCCCCAGCATTAGTGCCGTGTATGAAGGCTATCAGGTATTTGCCGTGGTAGATGCTTCCGGCACCTATTCCAAAATGGCCCAGGAAATCACTTTAGCCCGTGTGGTACAGGCTGGTGTAGTACCCATGGATACAGCCGCCATCTGCTCTGAACTACAGCAGACATGGCACCGGGAAGACGCGGCAGAATTTGCTGCGGCGTATAGTGCTATTTTCCCCAACTATCAGCTGTTAATAGAAAGCTACCAGAAAGCACAGCAGGTAGCCCTCACCCAGGAAAAACTGGACTCCGACCGCTAGGCACCACACATGATCGCCAGCATTCCCCCCTGCCGATCATGCTCATCTGACTATTTATCTGAACATTCCCTTTCAGGAGAAACATCATGACCAGTGAAGCAATCCGTAATCCTCAGGATGACCACTTACTCACCCCGCAAAACGCCGCCTTTATTATCATTGACTATCAGCCAGTGCAGGTAAATTCCATTGCCTCCATGGACCGCCAGTTACTGGTCAACAATATTGTGGGCACCGCCAAGGCCGCCGTGGCTTATGGCCTGCCAATTGTGCATTCCACCGTGAATGTAAAAACCGGCCTGAACAAGCCACCTATTGCGCAACTACGCAAGGTACTGGATGGCTACCCAACCTACGACAGAACCACCATCAACTCATGGGAAGATGTTGAGTTTCGTCAGGCGGTTGAAGCAACCGGACGTAAAAAGCTGATTATGACTGCACTGTGGACGGAAGCCTGTTTAACCTTCCCCGCGC
>JASLIR010000203.1 GCA_030152125.1 Alkanindiges sp. | reverse complement strand
TGGTGGTGTTGTTACACCACCAACCGTACTGTCACTATCTCCATTATTACAGGCGGTTAAGCCTCCAAGCGACAGGCAGGCCAATAATACCCCTGCACTTAATCTGCTTATTTTCATCATTTACTCCAGCCTAGTAGTTATTTCTATACCGACTAGGTTATATCCACAATTCCCCACTTCCACAATAGCGGCATACCCGTTTTGTGTAAATAAACCGCCTTGATAACGTTGCTATTTTGCAATATCCGTCCAGTAGATTATTCCAGCAATACAATCAACAACTCAAACAGGTCAAATAATGCAACAACGCCTTATACAAATTACTGGTGGTTTAAGTTTTATTCTTGGTGCCGTGGCATTTACCGTGGTTTTTAGCTATCTGGCCGCGCAGTTTAATTACCCGGATGTACTGGATGGTGATGCCGCCAGCGTATTCAGCCAGCTTTTGGCAGGTGGCGACCCGCTAAGAACCGTATGGGCTATTTATGCATTGCTGCCGCTGTTCCTGCTACCCGCTGCAGCCGGTCATTACGCGGCCTGCCCACAGCATCGTAATGCCATGACACTGGCACTGATGTTTATCAGCATTGCCACGCTCAGCATGTGCCTGGGCCTGATGCGCTGGCCCAGCATTCACTGGGAACTGGCACAGGCTTATACCTTAGCCAGTGCGCACGGGGATACAGCCAGCATGCACAGCATTGATGCCATTTTTAAGGGGCTGAATGTCTATCTGGGCAATTATATTGGTGAGTTTTTGGGCGAAAGCTGTCTGGCGGCCTTTTTCCTGATTGCAGGCTATTGCCTGGCACACGAGCCACGCTATCCGAAATGGCTGGGCTATTGCGGCATGCTGTTCGCCCTGCTGTTTATAGTGGGGGCCTTCAGGAATGTATGCAGCAGCGTACAAGTCATTGCAGACATCAATAACCTGCTGCTGCCACTATGGATGATAACTCTGGGGGGTGCACTAATCTGGTTTAGCCGCGTCGGGGAAAATCCAAACCAGCCAGCATCCTGATATTCCCGGCACATCGCTCGCCCTGCTCGCCTTATTCAGGCAGCGATGTTGCCAGCTTGTCAGGTACCGCATCCTGTGCAGCTTGATCATCATCCGGGTTAATACCTGCCCAGCGTTGCACCACCACACTAATCATCATGTCACCCTGCACATTCACCACGGTACGCACGGTATCCAGAATACGGTCTATGGGCAGTAAAATGGCAATCGCCTCTGCCGGTAAACCCACCGATTGCAACACCATGATCATGGTCACCATGCCAGCACTGGGAATCCCCGGCGCACCAAGGGAGGCCACCATGGCGGTCAGGCAAACGATGACCTGCTGCCCCACACTTAAATCCAGCCCCACCAGATTGGCAATAAACAGTGCAGCCGCCGCTTCGTATAAAGCAGTGCCATCCATGTTCATTTGCGAACCCAATGGCACCACAAACCCCACCACGCCGGGATGCACCCCCAGATTCTGCTCGGCACAGCGCATGCTTACCGGCATGGTGGCAGAGCTGGAACTGGTGGCAAAGGCAGTTATCAGGGCTGGTCTGGCGCCCCTGAAAAAAGTAAGCGGCGACATGCGGCCAAATATCCACAGCAATGCCGGTAATACCACCAGGCCGTGAAAAATGGTGGTGCCGGTTACTACCGTGGCAAACTTGGCCAGGCTACCCAGTACTGCCAGGTTTTCCGTGGCAATCAGCTTGGCCAGCAAGGCAAAAATACCAATCGGCGCCAGCTTCATCACCCAGCCCACCAGTTGCATCACCAACTGGAACGACTGGTTCATAAAGGTGTTAATAACAGCATAGCGCTTGCCACCCGCTACCAGCGCCGCACCAACCAGCAGGGTAAATACCACCACCGCCAGCACATTACCTTCTGCCATGGCTTTAAAGGGATTAACCAGCAAGCCCTGAATAAACTGGATGATAAATTCGGACGGAGTAAATTGCTGCTTGGCCTCAAAGTTACTCATAGCATCCTTGAACAAATCGATATGCAGCCCTTCACCCGGTTTAAACAGGTGTGCACAGGCAATGCCAATACTCACTGCAATCGTGGTGGTGGTGGCACAGCACAATACGGTAATTTTCCATACCCGGTGCATATGCTGGTGCGCCTGCAGGTTGGAAATACCCACCACAATCGAGCAAAAAATAAGGGGGACCAGTAACAGCTTTAAAAAGCCGATAAAGATACTGCTGGCAATACTCAGGCCATACAGGCTGGCACTGTGCAGGCCGGATTCAGGTGATAACTGGTTGAGCAGTATGCCGAATAACACACCAAGAATAGCGGCAACCAGAATTTGTCCATTTAACGATTTAATCAATGACATAGTGCAATACAATCACTGCCCGGCAAGATGCTGCATGATGCCGTGATTTGACGGCGGCTGCAAAGTCATTTTTTGCACTACATTAGCCAATAATCTGCAACAGTCAGTTGCAGAATCTGCGCTTTAAATCAGCGCTTGGTAACCCTATTATCTTAACAAGATAGATGATTGAGAATACTGATGCAGCCAATCCGTGTAGATATCTGGTCAGATGTAGTCTGCCCCTTCTGTTACATTGGTAAAAAACGCCTGGAACATGTGGCCGCCGAGGCTGGCATGCTGCTGGATGTGCACTGGCACAGCTTCGAGCTGGACCCCAATGCCCCGGCAAAGCACAACAGCAACAATACCGAACGGCTGGCCAAAAAATATGGCCGCAGTTATGCAGAAATGGAACAGATGGAGCGCAATGTGGCTGCCATGGCTGCCGAGGAAGGCATTGACTTCCAGTGGCAAAAAGCCCAGTCCGGCAATACCTTTGGTGCACACCGCCTCATCCATTTTGCTGCTACCCGGGGTTTGGCAAATGAAGCCAAGGAAGCGTTGTGTTATGCCTATATGACCGAAGGCGTGGCGATTGGCGAACGCGCTAGCGTAGAAATAGTTGCACAACGGATTGGCTTAAATGCCGGTGAGGTAAAAAGCGTGCTGGACTCTGATGCGTTTAGCGCGGAAGTACGTCAGGATGAAGAAATTGCCCGCAGCCAGCTACAAGTGAGCGGTGTGCCTTTCTTTGTATTTAACCAGCGCCTGGGCCTATCCGGTGCACAACCACGTGAAGTGTTTTTGCAGGCCTTACAGCAGGCGCAAGCAGACTTGCCCGAGGTAAATGCAACAAACGCCACAGATAATGCCGCCGTATGCAATGATGAGGTGTGTGACATCCCTGACAAACCTTAAAACCAGCACTGTTAAGTTATTCAAAACCAGCTTTTTATCAGGCTTAAACCGACCTATCGGTTTAAGCCTGTGGCTGTTTATAGCACCTTTTGTCTTATTGTGTCTTAAATCTGTAAAAACCCGATAAAGCTCATACATTTATAGCAACACAAGGGCTATGATCATACACAACATGGACAATTATAAAAGGGCTTAACATGCTGGCACTAAAACAATACTGGCTGTGTGTTGCCATGCTGGGCGCATGCAGCTATGGCTTTGCTGCCGATGCAGGCAGTAAGGGTTCTCCCGCTGACAATAGTACAAACGACGCGGACAGCTCTACCATGTCCACAGTGCTGAATGCCCTGCCCAATGCCATTGAGGCCATGCCCACCCTCCTGCCGGAAGAATCTGACCGTAAAATTGTACCTCCGCAGTCTGAAACCCGGGATGACTCCATGGTGGATGTGAACCACCATAAGTTCCGCAATAGCCTGCAAAAACGTGCGGCCCAGATTAACCGCTGGTTTGGCGAGGATGACCCTAAACGTCCGGCTACTGCAACGGTACGGGTGATGGTGGATAGCTCGTGGGATAAATACAATGATTTTGAGGTGAAGCCCCGTATTCGCGGTAAAATTCGCCTGCCGGCACTGGAGAAAAAATTAAGCCTGGTATTTGGTGATGACTCCCTGGATGATGAATTAAAGAATAACGTGGCCATTACCAACGCCAACCCCAGTAGCGAGACCAATAAAACCTTTGACCGCGAACGTACCAAGCAGGACAATAATTCGGTAGCCTTGCGCTGGTCCGACTGGTTTAAAACCAGGTTGTTTGAAACTGATTTTGATGTAGGCTTGCGCTCGGGCGATGATATTTTTGGCCGGCTGAAAATTTCCCGCGAATGGGCCTTAAGGAATAATTTCTATACCCGTGCCGAACAGGTGTATCGCTATGGCTCCAAAAGCGAAAACTACCTGCGCACCAACCTGGAAGTACGCCAGCAGCGCCCCAACAAGCCATTCCTGTCAGATCAGTTCAACATTACTTATGCCGATAAAACCAAGGACTCCGGTGTCCTCTGGGAAAACCGCCTGTTCCGCCAGCATGCCTTTTTTCACGACAACACCTTCAGCTATGGCCTGTACACCGGTGGACACACTAAAAACAATGCCTCAACCATTAACGGCTATGGCCCCTTTGTGTCATGGCGGCAACCGGTGCTGCGCGACTGGTTTTTTATCCAGTCCGACCTGAACTATGTGAATGACAAAGACCTGGATCGCGACCATAACCTCTACGCCTTCCTGCGCCTGGAGGCCTTGTTCTAAAATGCAGCCTGAGTGTGAACAGCAAGTCCGTTCAGGACTTTCCATATTCCTGTTCACGTAGCCATTTGGTGGCAATGTACTTGGCGCCTGCCACCACCGGCATACCGGCATGCAGGCTTAACTGGTGCGGTTGACCATGCTGGTCAGTATTGGAAAAAAGTAAAGCCGCCCCTTTTTTGGGCCGGAATTCCAGCCCCAGATGCGGAAACCTGGTTCCGCCGCCAGCCTCTACATCAGACAAATACAGAATAAACGTGGCCACACGCTGCCCGCCAATGGCTAAATGTTTGGCACTACCCTGATATTTGGGATCAAAAAAATCCATATGCGGGCGGTATTCCCCTCCCTGCTGGTAACGCAAAATCTGCAAGCCTTCGCCATGGCTGACCGGCCACTGAAGCAGGGCGGAAATACGCTGCTCAATCAACGCCACCAGTTCATTTTCCCCACGCTGAAAATGCGTGGAATCACTGCTGCGGCGCTGGTCTACCAGCTGTGAACCATCCTGGTTATCTACCACGGTGGAACGCTTCAGCTTGCCTTCCTGTTCCGATAGCGCAATCAGGCGATCACACTCTTCAAGTGCCAGCACATCCTCAAAATAAAAGCTGGCAGGGCTTTCCAGATGTGTCACCAGCCGGATACGCTGGCCTACCAGCTCAAAAAAATTGGCCGCGTTTTTCACTAAATGCGCCAGGGAAAAATCCTGCAATGGCAAGGTTTCCGGTTGTAGCAGCCGGGATTTTGCCTGCAGGCTTTCCGAACTAAAACCATTATCATGCAACACCTTGGCAAGATCCTGTGGACTACAGCCGCGCTGCAGGTTTTCCAGCAGCCAGCTTTGCCATTCTGCCGGCAGCTGCTCAATCCACTGTGTCATATCCATATTCATAGTCAACAACCATCTGTTAGTCTTAACAGCCTGTCCGGCCATAATCTTAATGCGGAAAATCAGCCGAAAAATGATTAGGCGCATTAAAATGCGTAAACGATACACTAATGGAAATATCCAGGCTTTCCACGCAATGCCACCAGCCAATCGGAATAAATAAAGCCTCCCCCGGATGCAATACCAGCTCCAGCTTGCTGGTGTGCTGCAATAACGGATATTTTTCGGCCAGCGCTGCATCATGCGGGTTATCTATCTCGCTATACACCCCAGTGTCGTTATACAGGTAAGGGGTTTGCAAGGCGGGAATCAGGGTCACTTTTTTACGGCCATAAACCTGTACCAGCATGTTATTGGTTAAATCGTGATGCAGCGGGGTAAAAGTACCCTTGGGGCCAAACCACAGGAAACTGCGGCTAGTGCTTTGCCCCTGCCGCATATAACCTTCGCCAAAATCAGCCATATCGGCAAACAAACAGCTTAAGCCACTCACATTTTGCGCGGCGTTATTGGCTGTCATGTACATATTGTTGGAGCTATCCTGACGCTGGATTTCTGCAATAAAATCCTTCATTAGCATCTTGCTACGGTACTGGTGCGAGTGACGCTCAAACAGGCGATCCTGCTCGCGCCCCTGCTGCACTTCCACCTCCGCATCCCCCACCGTATT
>JASLIR010000136.1 GCA_030152125.1 Alkanindiges sp. | reverse complement strand
AAGCCGGCATTGAAAAGAAAGCGGTGACTTATTTTAGCTGGGCAGCCTTGGGGTATTCATTCAAGTTTGTCTGGGCACCATTAATTGATGAGCTGCCTTTACCCGGCTTAACCAAATGGCTGGGGCGCCGCCGGGCCTGGTTGCTGGTGGCTCAATTATTGATTATGACAGCCATTTGTATTATGGCCATGACTGACCCGGCACAGGGGCAGGATAGCCTGGTAATGATGGCTGCCGGTGCAGTATTACTGGGTTTTTCCGCAGCGACACAGGATATTGTGATTGATGCCTACCGCATTGAGCTGGCTGAAGCGGAAATGCAGTCTGCGCTGGCTGCCACCTATAATGCGGGCTACCGCATTGCCATGATTGTGGCCGGTGCAGGGGCGTTATTTATTGCGAGTGCTTTCGGTACGGAAAAAGGCAATTATTTGTATGTTGCCTGGCAAAAAACCTATCTGATTATGGCGCTGGTGATGCTGGTAGGCGTGATTACCACATTTGTGATCCGTGAGCCGGAAAGACAGCGCCCACCGCGTGAGTATGCGCGACTGGATTATATCCGGCTGGTGATTGTGTTTGCCTTTATTGTTTCTGCCTTTATTTATGCCTGTGTCAGTTTTAGCGGAATCTGGGCGGTTGCTGATGAAGCAAGCCCCTTACTGGTCTTTGCACACGAGGCAAGCAGAATTATTTATGCAATCTTCTGTGCGGTGGTAACGGGTTATTTACTGGTAAAACTTGGCGCGGTGAATAAACAAATGGCGTTTGAAACATGGATAGCGCCAATTGTAGATTTCTTTAAGCGTTATGGCTGGCAAACAGCTGTACTGCTGTTGGCGCTCATTGGTTTGTACCGTATCTCCGATATTGTCGCTGGGGTGATATCCAACGTGTTCTATCAGGACATGGGCTTTAATAAGGAAGAAATTGCAACTGCCGTGAAGCTGGTGGGGGTGTGGATCAGTCTGCTGGGTGGCTTTATTGGCGGTCTGTTGTCGCAACGTTTTAACGTGATGAAAGTGCTGATGCTGGGTGCGATATTATCCAGTGCAACCAACCTGATTTTTGTCGGCTTTGCACAGGCAGGGCACGATTTAGGCTGGATGTACTTTGCCATCGTGGCGGATAATCTGGCTTCCGGTTTGGCCGGCGCTGCATTTATTGCCTTTTTATCCAGCCTGACCAGTGTTTCCTTTACTGCGGTACAATATGCTATCTTTAGCTCGCTGATGACACTGATTCCCAAGGTGCTGGGTGGTTATTCCGGTACTATTGTTGAGTCGGTAGGCTACCCCCAGTTCTTTATTTTTACCACCCTGATTGGGGTGCCTGTACTGCTGCTGATTGTGCTGGCCAACAGGCAACTTGCCAAACATAAAAACTAAATCTGGCTTTATTTAAAGTAAAAGAGCAACACACTTATTCATGAGAGATGAATAGGTGTGTTTGTTTTTTTGCACAAAGCGGAATAAACACAGAGGAGAGAGTTGATATGCGTATGCTACATACCATGCTGCGTGTAGGTAATCTGGAAAAATCACTGGATTTTTATACCAGTGTTTTAGGCATGCAGCTGCTGCGAAAGCAGGATTTCCCGGATGGCCGTTTTACCCTGGCTTTTGTCGGCTATGGTCCGGAAGACAGTAATACCGTGCTGGAATTAACCCATAACTGGGATACAGCCAGCTATGAGCTGGGGAATGCCTATGGGCACATTGCCCTGGGTGTGCCGGATGCCTATGCCGCCTGTGACAAGATTAAGACACTGGGTGGCAAGGTAGTACGTGAAGCTGGTCCCATGAAGCATGGCAGTACGGTGATTGCCTTTGTGGAAGACCCGGATGGCTATAAAATTGAACTGATCCAGCGCGATTAATTGATATAAATACAAACCTTGAGGGTGCACAGGCAAGTATGAAGCGACCACGTTTTTTACCGGATAATTTCACACTATTACTAATCGCCATGGTGGCACTGGCAAGCTTATTGCCTATCCATGGTCAGGCGGCGGTTAGCTTTAACCAGTTTACCAATGTGGCGATTGCCGTGCTGTTTTTTTTGCATGGCGCCAAGTTGTCACGTGAAGCAGTGGTGGCGGGTTTAACTCACTGGCGTTTGCATCTGGTTATTTTTAGCGCCACCTTTGTGCTGTTCCCTTTATTAGGCCTGGCGTTACAGCCGGTGTTTGAGCCTTTACTAAGCCCGGAGCTGTATCTGGGTGTGCTGTATATCTGTGTATTGCCATCTACGGTACAGTCTTCCATCGCCTTTACCTCCATTGCACGGGGTAATGTGCCAGCGGCTTTGTGCAGTGCTTCTGCATCTAATTTAATCGGTATGTTTTTAACACCGATGCTGGTGGGGTTGCTAATCAGCAGTCAGGCCAACCAGCAGGGTGTAAACCAGCTGGATGCCATCATTAATATCGTCAGCATGCTGCTACTGCCATTTGTGCTGGGGCAGGTGTTCCGCTCCAAAGTATTTCCCTATATCAAGCGTTATCCGGTGCTGGTTAAAGTAGTGGATCAGGGTTCTATTTTGCTGGTGGTGTATGCTGCCTTTAGTGAGGCGGTGATTGAGGGCATCTGGCATCAGGTATCGCTGTCTGTGCTTGCCGTACTGGTTGCGTTGTGCTGCCTGTTACTGGCTATTATTATGGTATTGCTGACTTATGGCAGCCGGGCAATGGGTTTTAACAAGGAAGATGAAATTACCATTGTGTTCTGTGGCTCCAAAAAGACTCTGGCCAGTGGCGTGCCGATGGCCAAAATCCTGTTTGCAGCACACCCGATAGGCATGATGGTATTGCCGATTATGCTGTTTCATCAAATCCAGTTGATGGTGTGCGGTATATTGGCAGCGCGTTATGCCGCCCGTTCGGATAGCGATTCAAGCGTTGTAGTGGATGCACAAGGCACTGAGAAGTCCTGAACTTCCCAGTGCTAGTATTTTTACATGGCAGCCAGTGCTTTCTTTAGCACCTTGCCGGTAATATTACGCGGCAGTTCCGGCAGGAAAACAAACTCGCGC
>JASLIR010000097.1 GCA_030152125.1 Alkanindiges sp. | reverse complement strand
ATTTGATCCGGCCCGTTTCCATGGCTTTGGGTGCCCGGGAAATTTTCTGGCAGGTGGCGCAAAAACCAGGCAAGCCACTGTACTTTGCCAGCTACCAGCAACACGACAATGGGCATCAGAGTTATCTGCTGGGTTTGCCGGGTAATCCTGCTGCCGTACTGATTGGCCTGTATATTCATGTGCACAGCCTGCTTAACTGTGTACAGCAACAGCAAAGCCCTTTACCCCAATGGCAAACAGGTGTTGTGCAACAGCCGCTAAAAACAGATAGCCGAGAACAGTTATTGCGTATGCAGGTGAGCAGTAATGCACAAGGATTGCTCGAGTTGACCCCCTTAAAAAAGCAGCAGTCACACATGCTCAGCAACATGGCCAAAGCCAATGCGCTGGTAAGAGTACCTGCCGCATTGGGTACAAAAAGCGGAGATACGCTCACCTTTCTTCCTATCTAGCTAGCAAGTGTTGCATTGTAATTGCAAAACAATTACAACACTCAAGCAGTGCCCCGACCAAAAAATACACGCTTACAATGGCGGGCACTGTAGCTTTGCTACACCCGTCAACATTTAAGTAAAACTGCTTAATCCCTTAATATATTAATTGAAAATCAATATATTAAATAAAGGACAACGTCCAAAGATTTTCAAACAGAAAAGTTTTTTGTGCAAAAAATAGTAACATCATCCTAAATTACAAATACTTAAAATCAACAAAGCTGTTTGAATGGTGATTAATTGTTATAGCTTCGTGACTGGATATAGGGCTATAATCCTCCGCAAAGTAGCAGTGCTGCACCGTGTGTGCATTGCAAGTCAGTTTTGTTCCTACCTGTTTTCAACCTGTACAACAGCAAGCTGTATTACGCAAGCACTCTAATAGCAAGCCTGTTTTAGCAATAATAATGGGACTCTTCACTGAGGTTGTAAAATGAGACAAACGTTACTCGCTGTATTGTCTTTATGCGCCATGACCGTACTCCTGACCGGTTGTGGCGGAGACTTAGTCCTTTTTAATTCAAAAGGGCAAATCGGCATAGAACAGCGTGATCTAATCATCATTGCTTTCTTCCTAATGCTTCTGGTTGTTATCCCGGCTATCGTCATGACCTTCTGGTTTGCCTGGAAATACCGTGATTCCAATAAGTCCGCTGAATATTTACCAGACTGGTCGCATTCCACAAAAATTGAAATTTTTGCCTGGGGTGTTCCGTGTCTGATTATTGCTGCGCTGGCTTACCTGACTTATGTGTACTCGCATAGTCTGGACCCATACAAAAAGATTGAATCGGACAAGCCTGGAATTGATATTCAGGTGATTGCCGAGCCTTTCAAATGGGTATTTATCTATCCGGAAGCAAATGTCGCTACTGTTAACGAAGTGTATATCCCGGAGAATACACCCGTTACCTTCCATATCACGTCCAACTTTACAATGAACTCGTTCTTCATTCCGCAGCTTGGTGGTCAGGTTTATGCCATGGCAGGAATGAAAACCCAGTTGAACCTCATTGCAAATGAAAAGGGTGTGTTTGACGGTCTTTCAGCGAATTATGCTGGTCACGGCTTTAGTAAAATGCGCTTTAAAACGCATGCCGTTTCAGACAGTGATTACAGTGCCTGGATTCAAAAAGTTAAAACTGCAAATAGCGCAGTATTGGATCAAGCGACATTGAAAAGCTTGGCTGGCTACTCATTACAGGGTGTTGCAGAAGCAAAACTTGCAAAACACCATTCAGACCAAAACCCTGATCCAGTGCAATACTTCTCTTCTGTAGAGCCAGATTTATTCCAGGCTGTGGTTAATAAATACATGGTTGCAAACCATGATGGCCATGCTGCACACAGCAAGCACGAGCAGGAAGGCAGCACACCATCTCCATCTCATGCTGATACAGCTGACATGAACATGGCTGGAGGACATTAATATGCTTTTAGGAAAACTCACGTGGGATGCCATTCCTTCCGATCCAATTGTTATTGTAACAATGATCGCCATGGCATTAGGTGGGATTGCTTTATTAGGCGCCATTACTTATTTCAAAAAATGGAAATACTTGTGGACTGAATGGTTCACCTCTATTGACCATAAAAAACTGGGTATCATGTACATCGTGGTATCCATGGTAATGCTGCTGCGTGGCTTTGCCGATGCGATCATGATGCGTCTGCAACTGGCCCTGGCCTCAGGCGGTGGCCCCGGTTACCTGCATCCTGAACATTACGACCAGATTTTTACCGCGCATGGCGTGATCATGATTTTCTTCGTGGCCATGGGTCTGGTAGTGGGTCTGATGAACGTTGTGGTGCCATTGCAGATTGGCGCGCGTGACGTTGCCTTCCCTTTGCTGAACAACTTCAGTTTCTGGATGTTTGCTGCTGGTGCTGCATTTGTAATGCTGTCCCTGGTACTGGGCGAGTTTGCTGCTACTGGCTGGCTGGCTTACCCTCCACTGTCCGGTATTGATTACAGCCCGGGCGTTGGCGTGGACTATTACATCTGGGCACTGCAAATTTCAGGTCTGGGTACCTTGCTGACTGGTGTTAACTTCTTTGTCACCATCATCAAAATGCGTACTCCTGGCATGAAACTGATGCATATGCCAATTTTCACCTGGACAGCCTTGTGTACAGCGGTACTGATTATTGCCGCGTTCCCGATTCTGACTGGTACTCTGGCCATGCTGACCGCTGACCGTTATTTTGACATGAACTTCTTCACCAACGATAAAGGTGGAAGTCCAATGATGTATGTCAACTTGATCTGGACATGGGGTCACCCGGAAGTTTACATTCTGGTGCTGCCAGCGTTTGGTGCGTTCTCTGAAATTGTTGCAACGTACAGTGGCAAGCGCCTGTTTGGCTATACCTCCATGGTATATGCAACTGTTGCCATTACCGTACTGTCTTTCGTTGTATGGGTTCACCACTTCTTTACCATGGGTGCCGGCGCTAACGTCAACGCATTCTTTGGTATTATGACCATGGTTATTGCCATCCCTACCGGTGTGAAAATTTTCAGCTGGTTGTTCACCATGTATAAAGGCCGGGTTCAGTTAAACTCTGCCATGCTGTGGACTTTAGGCTTCCTGGTTACCTTCTCCATCGGTGGTATGACTGGTGTGCTGATGGCTGTGCCACCAGCGGATTTCGTGGTTCACAACAGCTTGTTCCTGATCGCTCACTTCCATAACGTGATTATTGGTGGTGTGGTGTTTGGTTATCTGGCTGGTTTCGCGTATTGGTTCCCGAAAGCATTCGGTTTCAAACTGAATGAAAAAATTGGTACTAGCGCAGCACTGTGCTGGATCATTGGCTTCTTCGTTGCGTTCGTTCCGCTTTATATCCTTGGTTTCATGGGTATGACCCGTCGTCTGAACCACTATGACAACCCTGCATGGCAGCCGCTGTTGATCGTTGCGTTTGTGGGTATGTTGATCATTGGCTTGGGTATTGGTCT
>JASLIR010000023.1 GCA_030152125.1 Alkanindiges sp. | reverse complement strand
TGGTGTATGGTTTTAAAAACCTGCTTAATCTGATGCTGCCGGTGTGTCTGGCCTTGCTGAGCACCTTTGCCGTACAGGCCTTGCTGGGGGTGTCACTTAACCTGTTCGGGGTGATGGCTGCCTTTTTGATACTGGGTATAGGCGTGGATTACGCGATTTTTTACCAGCAGGATGAAGCAGGACATGCCTATGTGACCAGTGCCATGTTCCTGTGTATGCTGGCCACTATTCTGGGCTTTGGCCTGCTGGCCTTAAGTGCTACCCAGGCCATACATGCGTTTGGTCTGACGGTCTTACTTGGCGTGATTTTTTCATTTATATTTGCCAGTTTGCTAACCAGGGGAAACCTGGTAGCTCAAACTGATACATTAAGCAGATAAACAAACAGCGGGCTAAACAGTGTATTTAAAAGCCACGCATTGCATGACACAGGGGAACATATGACAACGCGTACCGATGTAGTAATTATTGGGGCAGGACCTTCCGGGGCAACCGCAGCGGCCTTGTTGCGCCAGCGCGGCTATGCGGTAGTGATTATTGAAAAGCAGCATTTTCCGCGTTTTTCCATTGGTGAGTCCCTGTTGCCACAGTGCATGGTATTTCTGGAAGAGGCAGGCATGCTGGACAGTGTGCGTGCCAGTGCCGACCAGTTTGGTTTCCAGTTTAAAAATGGTGCAGCGTTTATGCGCGGTGCCGAGCGCAACTTTTACTTATTCACTGAAAAATTTAGCGCCGGGCCGGGTACTACCTGGCAGGTACGCCGAGCCGATTTTGACAAGCTGCTGGCCGATGCAGCAGCAGCGCAGGGTGCCGATATCCGTTATGGGCACGAAGTGCTTGCAGTTGATGTGGACGCTAAGCAGCCCCTGTTGACCATTGGCACCGAGCAAGGTGAACAGTATCAGCTACAGGCGCGTTTTGTACTGGATGCCAGTGGCTTTGGCCGTATTTTGCCTAAAATGCTGGATCTGGAAGCGCCGTCCAATTTTCCGGTACGTTCAGCCCTGTTTAGCCATGTACAGGATAATATTACCGCGGCGGATTTTGACCGTGAAAAAATCCTGATTACCGTATTTGCTGCAGACCACCGTGCCTGGTTCTGGCTGATCCCCTTTGCTGATGGCCGCAGCTCATTGGGCGTAGTGGCTGAACAGGTGTTTTTTGACCAGTTTAAACAGCAGCACCAGTTACCCGCCGATATCAGCCATGATGACCTGTTAAAGGCCATTATTAAGGCCGATGTCGCATTGTCTGTGGTATTAAAGGATGCCGACTTTGTGCTGCCGGTACGTCAGTTAACCGGTTATGCCGCCAATGTGCGCCAGTTATACGGCAATAATTTTGCCCTGTTGGGCAATGCGGGGGAGTTCCTTGACCCGGTATTTTCCTCGGGTGTGACTATTGCCATGAAGTCCTCCAGCCTATGTGTGCCGTTGCTGGATAAATACCTGCAAGGTGAGGCGGTAAACTGGCAGGTTGACTATGAAGATGAGTTGCGCCGGGGCATTAAGGTATTCCGGGCTTACGTGGAAGCCTGGTATGAAGGCAGTTTTCAGGACATCGTGTTTTCACCACACCAGCAGAAAAATGTGAAAGAGATGATTTGCTCCTTGCTGGCGGGTTATGCCTGGGACCAAAAAAACCCAATGAATGCTGATGCCAAGCACCGCCTGGGCGTCATTACCGAATACTGCCGCGAGGCGGATCAGGAGCGGGCAGGTGCTTAAGCCCACCCTGTTCATCAGCACGGGCAGGCTATGGCTGGCCGGGCTCTTGCTGCTATGCGTGACGGCATGCAGCCTGCCGCCGGCAAAGGGACTACCGGCATTTAGCCTTGCCCCCGCATTACCAATCACCCAGCAGCTGGAAGTACGCTGGCGTGAACACTCCTTTAGCTTTTTGCTGATTCAGCAGGGCATGCCGGGGCAGGCTGGTTTGCAGGTGGTGGCAACCACGTTAACCGGCCAGCAGTTGTTTGAGCTGGCCTATGATGGTAAACAGCTAAAAGTAGTGCAACGGGTGGAAGAAATGAAGCGCTTGCCGTTTGACTATTTGCTGCGCGATGTGCTGTGGGCCAGTTGGCCAGCGGCCAGTGTACAGGCCGGTATTCAGCCTTATGGCTATCTGTTGCAGGAGCAGACAACAAGCCAAAACCAGGTTAGCCGCCAGATTCGTGCAGCAGGTAAGCTGGTACTGGATGTGCAGCGTGACAGTAGCGGGCAGTTGCATGTGGAAAATAAACAGGCAGGCTATGTGCTGGATATTACACAGTTAGAATAAATCTGGATTGGCCTAAATAGATGGCTGGCTTAAAAGATGAGTGGGTTAAATATGATGTGTTGGATGACGTGATGAGACAGCAGCCGGTAGGTATTCAGGCCGTGGCATCCCTGTCCGCCTTGGGCGGCAATGCCAGTGCGCTTAGGGACAATTTGCGTCATCCCCCAGCGTGCAGCCTGACGGCGCGTGATGACCTGATTGAGCAAAAAACAGTATGGGTAGGGCAGGTGCATGCCCCTTTGCTGGCAGTGCCACCTGTTCTGACGCATTACGCCTCGCGTAATTTGCAACTGGCTGTGACGGCGCTGGATCAGATACAGCCGCAACTGGAACGCCTAAAACAGCTGTATCCCGTAAACCGGCTGGGTATTGTCATCGGTAGCTCCACCTCCGGCATTGCCGATAATGAACCCCTACTGGCACAGTGGTTTAAACAGCAGCGCCCTTTAACGGATTTGGTATATGCCAAGCAGGAAATGGGCGCAACAGCACTGGCATTGCGCGAGTTGCTGCAATGGCAAGGGCCTGCTTATGGCGTGTCTACTGCCTGTTCTTCCAGTGCCAAGGCCCTGGCTACGGCACAGCGCCTGATTAACAGTGGTGTATGTGATGCAGTACTGGCGGGTGGGGTGGACAGTTTATGCCGCCTGACCTTAAATGGCTTTCATAGCCTGGAAAGTTTGTCGGAAAGCCAGTGCAGGCCGTTTGCACAGGACCGGGATGGCATTAATATTGGCGAGGCTGCGGCATTATTTGTACTCAGCCGGGACGATGCAGCAGTGAAGTTGCTGTCCTCGGGAGAGTCCTCCGATGCCTGGCATATTTCCGCGCCACACCCCGAAGGTGAGGGAGCCAGGATAGCCATGCAGCGTGCGCTACAACATGCCGGTTTAGAGGCCGGGCAGATTGGCTACCTGAATTTACATGGTACGGCGACACGGCAAAATGATGCCATGGAAGCAAAAGCTGTACAGGCCATATTTGCTGAATCTGCTATACAGGTCAGCAGCAGCAAGCAATACACCGGGCATTGCCTGGGTGCTGCCGGGGCCATTGAGGCCGCGATTGTGCATGCCTTTATTGATGATCCGCATAGCAATTTGCTACCGGTTCATGGACAATATGATTTTGATGCCGACAGTCAATTATTAAGCTTTAGTCAGCAGGGTTCACGCTGGCCCGCGCATATGCCGCGCCGGGCAATGAGTAATTCGTTTGCCTTTGGTGGCAGCAATATTAGTTTGATTTTAGGAAGTTAAGCCAATGCCTGAATCTGTATTGGAGTATTTGCCGCATCAGCCACCCATGGTGCTGATTGATGAGTTAATTGAGGCAGGCGACAATTATGCAGTGAGTCGTCTGGTGATTAAGCCGGACACGCCTTTTGTGACAGCGCAGGGCTTGCCGGCATGGGTAGGCATAGAGCTGATGGCACAAACTGTAAGCCTGTTTGCCGGTGTACGCGGCAAGCGTTTGGGCCTGCCACCTAAAATTGGTTTTTTGCTGGGCACCCGGCGTTATCACAGTAGTTGTGCCTTTTTCCCGCTGGATAGCGAAGTGATTATTTCTGCCAAAGAGCTGTATTTTGGTGAAACCAAACTGGGTGTATTTGAGTGCAGGATTGAAAGTGCAGTGGGTACTGTAACTGCCAATTTAAATGTGTATGAACCGCCGGATTTAGAGCAGGTATTAAAGGAACAACAAACGTGAGTCGTCGTATTTTAGTGACTGGTGCCAGCCGTGGTATTGGTCGCGCTATTGCTGTACAACTGGCGCAGGCCGGTTTTGATATTACTGTGCATGCCAAAAGTAACCGGGATGCTGCACTGGCCGTGGTTGAGGAAGTGAAAGCCCTGGGCCGGAGCAGCCATGCACTATTTTTTGATGTGGCAGAACGGGCCGCAGTACAGCAGATTCTGGAAGAGGACATGGCACAGCATGGTGCCTTTTATGGGGTGGTGCTGAACGCCGGTATTAACCGCGACAATGCTTTCCCGGCCATTTCCGGCGAGGACTGGGATGTGGTGCTGCGTACCGACCTGGATGGCTTTTATAACGTGCTGCATCCGCTGATTATGCCGATGATCCGTACCCGGCAGGGTGGCCGTATTATCAGTATGTCATCGGTGTCCGGGATTATGGGCAACCGTGGGCAGGTAAATTACAGTGCTGCCAAGGCCGGGGTAATTGGTGCCAGTAAGGCCCTGGCGGTGGAGCTGGCCAAGCGCAAGATTACCGTCAACTGCGTGGCACCGGGATTAATTGAAACCGAAATGGTGACTGATGAAGTGCGCGAGCATGCCCTGGCCATGATTCCGGCCCAGCGTCTGGGGCAGGTGGAAGAAGTGGC
>JASLIR010000417.1 GCA_030152125.1 Alkanindiges sp. | reverse complement strand
CTTTGCAAATACGCTACTGCGGTTTAGCGATGAGATGCCTAAGATGCCTTAGCTTTCGGTTTAGTTGGTGCTATGCCGCTACAACAGCTTTAACAAAGGCATGTTAAGGTCTGCTTATGGCCTAAAGATTGTATGTGTAATGGGTTACTCCAACCGGCTACTGTTAACATCGTGAATAAAATGATGCAGAAAAAAACGTTTCTCCATAGCCTGTTATTACTGGGTGGGTTATTGATCAGTGGGGTGAGCTTGGCCGCCCCGGATTTTAGCCAGCAGTTAAATGGCAAGCGGCTGACCTACCAAAGTGCTAAATGTGCGGGCATTCTGTTTGCCAGGAATGGGAAGACGGCCTATATCTTTAGCGAGGTAGGCTGTAAACCCGATGTGGAACTGCGGGTAAAATGGCTAAGTGAAGATACAGTACTGTTGGTGGAAACGAGTCGGCTTGAAAAAAACCGGGCAGCTGAGGCTATAGCCCCACGCACATTTATTTATAAAGTAAGGTCGCTTAAAAAGTCTGCCGTACTTACCCAAATATGGACAGGCTGGGGCGAGTATAAGGATCAGGATTATTATTTTAATGTGGAGTAATTCTGTGGTGCACCCGCATTGTGGTTTGCGGGTTGGTATTCAACACAGCTTTTCGCTGATCCGGATGGAAACAGTTTTAAAATCAATGAATGGAATCTAATACATTTTTCCTGCAACTGGACAGGATTTCATCTGCCAGGGCAGCGCTGTCAGGGCAGGCTCTGGATAGCACAATGGCACCTACCGACTGGGCAAGTATGCTGATGGCCTGTTGTCTTGCATCACCGCTATCATCTGCCGGGCTTTTGCCAGACGCTTGCATAATGAACTGAATCAAATGCTCAATTCCCTGCTCAAACCCCACTTTAATATCATCCGTCTGTCGGGCCGCATCACAGGACAAGGCGGTTAGGGTACAGCCATCATTGCGTTGATCCCGATGCGTTCTGGAAAGATAAAGCTCAATAAACTGCCTTAAACTCAGGCCATGGATTTGCTGTAAAACCTGTTCAACACCATGCTTTACCGTGATGGAAATGAGATCTGCCTTGGAGCTGAAATGCTTGTAAAAGCCGCCATGGGTAAAGCCCGCACTGGACATTAATTCAGCAATACCAATGCCGTCATAGCCTTTGCTGCGAAAAAGTGCAGTGGCTTTCTCAATGATCCTTTCGCGGTTTTCTTTCACCTGTGTTTTGCTGACTTTCATGCTGACTGCACCATATTGCCTATTGCCCGACTTTAAATAATTATACATTGATTATGGTTGACATCAAAATTTTAATAAATTAGATTATGATCATCATCAAAAAATATTGTGGAGAAGATGACATGAGCACACATTCAACAGTTACGCATTCAACAGTACTGGTTACAGGCGCCTCATCGGGTATTGGGGCAGTGTATGCCGACAGGTTTGCCCAGCGGGGGCATGCTGTCGTGCTGGTTGCGCGGGATGTGAAGCGGCTGCAAGCGATTGCAGACCAGATTCATCAGGCCTATGGGGTAAATATAGAGGTTATCCAGGCGGATTTAGCCAGAGACGAAGATGTCAGCCGCATTGAAAATGTGCTTAAGACGCGTCAAGATATTGATATTCTGGTCAATAATGCAGGTATCAGCCTGAGTGGCAACTTTATCGGTCAGGCACCAGCCAGCATTGAGCAGTTACTATCCCTGAACATAAATGCAGTGGTCCGGTTGTCGCATGCAATTGCTCCAAGGCTGGTACAGAAAAATAGTGGTGCAATTATTAATCTGGGTTCGGTAGTAGGGCTATCGCCTGAGTTTGGTTCTACCATTTATGGTGCCAGCAAAGCGTTTATCCAGTTCTTCAGTCAAGGCTTAAGCCTGGAGCTGAAGGATAAAGGCGTGTATGTGCAGGCAGTGCTACCTTCGGCAACCAAAACCGAAATATGGCAGCGTTCCGGTGCGGACCTTGCCCGTGTACCGCCGTTAATGGATGTGAATGCGCTAGTGGATGCCGCGCTGGTTGGCTTTGACAGGAAAGAAACCATCACGATTCCTGTGCTGAAGGAAGAAAGCCAGTGGCATAGCTATGAGACTGCACGTCTGAACTTATTACCGGGTTTTGCATCGACGGAAGTAGGCCAGCGCTACAAAGCCGGTTAATTGCCCAGTGGATGATGATTAAGACGCACAAGATCATTTTTGCGGTTATAAAGCTGTAAAAATCAGGATACCTGCTGACATTGTGCAACTTATGAGCTGCTGTTGCAGGTGTTTTGCGATTGAGTACACATGTAATGCTACTGGATGGGCTGAGTGCTGTCCGTAGCACTATGCAAGCAGAAAGGCCGGATTGCGCCCACTAGTCGCGTAGCAGGGCGCGTATTTCCACTGTACCACCGGCTTCATATACTGGATTACCTACCAGCCATTGCTTGGCAGCCAGCGGGGTTTCGGCACGGATGCGAATGGAGCCAACAATCTGCTGCTTATCTTCTGCACCTAAATCCGCCTGGTCTTTTTTACAGCATAAGCCACCGCCAATGGCACTGACCTCGGCAAACTGCCCGCTACCGTGCAATGCCGACAGGTATTTACTCCAGCTTTCAGGGTCATTCACCAAGCTTTGATCTTGTGCATCGTTATACATCAGCAGGATATATTCACTCATGGTGGTTTATCACTCGCTACAGTCAGGCGTCATTTGAAGATAGCAAAAAGCGTGCTAAATCCATATAGGGACAGCATAGCGCATTTTCCGGCTGGCGAATATGTGAACTCTGTCAACCCTGTGCTGAAAGGGCGGAGGGAAGCAAATAGTGATATATCAGCACTTAAGATGGCGCTGTATATCTATAATAAAACCTGTAAAAATTAAGACAACGGGTTGTTCGCAGGGCAACGCTCTCCGAACCGTAGTAAACATTGCCTCCGCTTGCAGAAGTAATGTTTGCGCCTTTGATTTTATAAGCATGCCTTACTACTGTATGAGCAATTGGATGGTTTGACTAGAGCGCTTATAGAGGGGCTGGTTTGTATAAAAGCAATATAATGAGCTTGCTGTGGAGTGCGGCAAGCTCATGATTAAATCCTGATACGGCTAGTCTTGTGGCTTAAAAACTATCGTCAGGCACGTTTTAACAGGATGGGCGAGGCGTTTT
>JASLIR010000365.1 GCA_030152125.1 Alkanindiges sp. | reverse complement strand
ATGCTCCGGCATGTATGATTGAAAGATATGCTGCCTATTAGAACACAAATGCTGGCCATTCCCTATTTTTTAATCTGGCCAGCTATGCTTAAAGCAGCTAAAGCAGCATGAAAAAAGGTACGCCGCAGCATACCTTTTTCCACATGTACCAGCTTACCCACACCGCTTCGGGTGTAAAGGCCTGGCTAGCCATTTAACCGTTTAACCATTTACCCATTTGCCATCCTGATACAGCATGGACCACTTGCTGGCCTTGCCGTCTTTTTCCGAGGCCACATACTGCTGGCCACTCTTACGGCTAAACTTCACCAGCGCCGGATTACCTTCAGGGTCAGTATCCGGGGCCTGTAACAGGTATTGATACTTGGGGTCCAGTTGCGCTTTCACACTGCGCAGTTCGGCAATGGTCGGTGCACGGGTTTCACGTACCTTGGGAAACTTACTGGCAGCCAGGAACAAACCAGCCGCACCATCACGCAATACAAAGTGATCATCATGCTTGGTAGAGCGTAAATGCGGCATATCAATGGCAGCCACTTTAGGCGGCGCTGCCTGTCCACTTTTTAATACCTTGCGCGTATTGTCGCAGCTGGTACAGGCAAAGTAAGGGCCAAAACGTCCAGTCTTTAACTGCATTTCGGCATTACACTTGTCACAAGGAATAGTCGGGCCTTCATAGCCCTTGACCTTAAACTGGCCTTCTTCTACCACATAGCCGCTACAGTCCGGGTTATTACCGCACACATGCAGTTTACGGCCACCATCAATCACGTAGCTGTCCATCGCTGTCGCACACACCGGACAGCGTCTTTTCTCCATCAGCTCGGCCACTTCGGCACTGCTGTCATCGTCAGACAGCGCCACCAGCATGGAAGCCGCAGGCGTCAGGTTCATGGTGCCCTTGCAACGCTCTTTAGGCGGCAGGTTATAACCGGAGCAACCCAAAAACACCCCGGTAGAGCCGGTGCGAATCTGCATCGGACGCTCACACAGGTTACAATGGATGTTAGGCACTTCCACCGGGTCATTACGGCGCATACCACCCTGTTCATGCGCATGATCCAGCTTTAACTTGAAATCCTTATAAAAGGCATCCAGCAGGTTTTTCCAGTCACGTTGCCCGGTGGCCACCTTGTCCAGTTGCCCTTCCAGGTCTGCAGTAAAGGCATAATCCATCAGGTTGCTAAAGTTTTCATTCAGGCGGTCGGTAACAATATCACCCATTTTTTCCGCATACAGGCGGCGGTTATCCAGCTTCACATAACCACGGTCCTGTACGGTGGAAATAATGGCTGCATAGGTAGACGGACGGCCAATCCCGCGCTTTTCCAGCTCCTTCACCAGTGAGGCTTCGGTAAAACGCGCCGGCGGCTTGGTAAAGTGCTGGCTGGGGTCCAGTTTCACCAGCTTTAGGGTTTCGCCTACTGTCACCGCAGGCAACAGCACATCGTCATCCTGCTTGTTGGCACCCCGTACCCGGGTAAAACCATCAAACACCAGCGTACGGCCCTTGGCACGCAGTTCAACGTCCGCTGCCTGCACACTAATGGTAGAGGACAAATACTCTGCCGGGGTCATCTGGCAGGCTACAAACTGGCGCCAGATCAAATCGTACAGGCGCTGCGCATCACGCTCCACACCTGCCAGCTGGTCGCCGCTTAAGGCCACATTGGAAGGACGAATGGCCTCATGCGCTTCCTGTGCACCC
Organism: Alkanindiges sp.; assembly: GCA_030152125.1. Classification (GTDB taxonomy): domain Bacteria; phylum Pseudomonadota; class Gammaproteobacteria; order Pseudomonadales; family Moraxellaceae; genus JASLIR01. The sequence goes on along the minus strand of JASLIR010000365.1, from coordinate 1,070 downwards.
GCCTTGTTACCGTAGCGGTTTGGTTTGGCTGGTACATACTTTTCGCCAAAACTGGACAGGATATGTGCACGCGCCATATTTACCGCGTCATCACTCAAAAAGGTCGAGTCGGTACGCATGTAGGTAATAAAACCAGCTTCGTACAGGCGCTGCGCCAGCATCATGGTTTTTTTAACGGAAAAGCCTAAACGGGTACTGGCAGCCTGCTGCAAGGTAGAGGTGATATACGGCGCGCTGGGGTTTACCCTGGTCGGCTTGTCTTCACGGCCATTGATGGTATAAGCCGCATCTTTTAAAACCGCCAACAGGGCATCAGTTTCGGCCTTGTTGTGCAGTTTGAGGGTTTTACCGGCCTGCTTGACTGCTTCAAGACGAATCGCATCCGACTTGGACAGGGTATCGGCAAAAACTTCCCAGTATTCTTCCGGGATAAACGCACGAATCTCACGCTCACGCTCTACGACCAGCTTCACCGCCACGGACTGCACCCGGCCGGCTGACAGGCCACGGGCAATTTTTTCCCATAGCAGTGGCGACACCATAAAGCCCACCACACGGTCCAGAAAGCGGCGTGCCTGCTGTGCGTTTACGCGGTCAATGTCCAGACGACCCGGTTTTTTAAAGGCCTCCTGAATGGCATTTTTGGTAATTTCGTTAAATACCACACGGCGGTAGCGGCTTTCATCCCCGCCAATTACCTGCTGCAAATGCCAGGCAATTGCCTCTCCTTCCCTGTCCAAGTCCGTTGCCAGATAAACTTCTTCCACCTGCGCAGCCAGTTTTTTCAGTTCGCTAACCACATGTTCCTTACCGGGCAATACCTCATAATGCGCCTGCCAGCCATGCTCCGGGTCTACACCCATGCGGTTAACCAGCGCACTTTGTGCTTTTAACTGCTTGTCGGCTTCGGTCAGTTTGGCCTTGGTCGTTTTTGGTTTTTCGGTTGTGGTGGTGGCAGTTTTTGCACCGCCCCCTGTTGGCAAATCCCGCACATGCCCCACGCTGGACTTCACAATATATTCCGGGCCCAGATATTTGTTGATGGTCTTGGCCTTGGCAGGCGACTCCAC
>JASLIR010000327.1 GCA_030152125.1 Alkanindiges sp. | reverse complement strand
GCGATTATTGTACCGGGTGGCCATGCACCGGGGATGCGTAGTATGCTGGGCTCCAAACAGGCACAGCAACTGGTGCTACATTTTTTTCAGGCCAATAAACCGGTGGCAGCGGTATGCCATGGAGTACTGCTGATAGCCCGTACCATTGACCCTGCAACTGGCCGCTCGGTGCTGTTTAACCGCAAAACCACAGCCTTGCCATCTTTGACCATGGAGTTGCCGGCCTGGCTGGTAACAGCACCGTGGCTGGGTAGCTATTACCGTACCTATAGCAGCACGGTAGAGGCGGAAGTAAAAGCTGCATTAGCCTGTCCATCCGACTTTAAACATGGCCCGCTGTTACCGGTGCGCGATAGTGAAAGCCATTTGAAGGCCGGTTTTATTGTGCAGGACAAAAATTATTTGTCAGCACGCTGGCCGGGAGATTGCCACCGTTATGCGGCTGCTTTTGTGCAGATGGTGCAGCAGGCACGTGCGGTTTAATGAGTATAGGCTGGCTCAGTCGGCAGTTATTTAAATATCTGTTTAAAGTCACTCAAAATGCTTTTTAAGTCATCCAGCAATTGAAAGCCGGATGGCTTTTTTTCCTTGGGGGTAACTTTTAACAAGGGCGCCAGTAGCGCCTGCTTGCGTTTACTGATCATCGGATATAAAGCCCGGCTTAAAGCAAATTGCACCAGTTTGTAAATACAGAACAGGATAGCCAGCACCTGACTGAGCAGGCTGGCATAGTGGCTTGTTGCTGCCCTTAGCTTTAAATCGCTGCTTTGTGGCTCACCATAAACAAAATATTCCATGGGCAGGCGTACCGTAGCGGGCGCTTTAAATTCGCCACCGCGGTTGGCACTTTCTGCAGCAGTTAATCCCTGTTTAACGCCAGCCAGCGTTTGTACAGAAGCCGTTGAACGGTCACCACCCTGTTTGATGAGTACCTGTTGGGCGGCAATGTAGTGGTCATAGTTGTTGCTATGGTATTGCGAGTATAGCTGTGGCTGGTCGATACCACGCAAATGCGTAGGGGCAAACGCACCCAGAAAGCTTTGTACAACATACAGCAGAATGAGTGCCACAAGCATGGGCCAGATCAGGCGCGATACTTTTTGCTGCACATAGCTCTGGTCATCGGCATGGCGTACCTGATGTTGCAGCTTGGGCAAGTGCTCGGGCTGATAGGCTTGGCCGGTAAGTTCTACATGCTGGCACCATATCTTGCTGCGCACATCCACAAAGGTTCTGGCATTTTGCAGCACATCCTGCGCATAGGACTTGGTGTTGTCCACTTGCAGGGCAGCCATCTGGTGTGATGCCAGTAACTGTTCCAGCGAAAAGATGCGGCGGGCAAAGCGGTGAATCTGTTCACTGTTAAATTCGTCGCGCTGCTGGTCCGCAGCCTGTAATAATACCTTGCCGTGGGCAACGGCTTCATGCAGGCGTTCAACTTCCACCACATGCCGGGTTTTAATGCGCTCAATACTGCCCAGCAGGCTAATGGTTTTTTGCTGCTGTTGCTGGATATCCCGCACACCCTGGCTTAAATGCTGGTTTAGCGAAATTACCCCCAGCTGAATCAGCTGTTTGGCGGCAAATCTGCGGTTGATAAATGATTTGTCCGCAGCTTCTGCCTTGTCCGGGGTATAGGCATCCAGTGCGCTGGCGTAGTCTGCTACCAGTGCATTTAAGGCATGTGCCTCTTTATCCAGTAGCTGGATTTCCGGCGATACACTGTCTACCTTTTTATCTGCACTGCCAAACTGGTTAATGGCCAGCCCCAGGCCATCGGCAAACAGCAGGCGCAGTTCATTGAGCAGTGTATTCAGTGATTCGGCGGACTGGTCGGGCATACATAACCTGAAAATTAAGCGTTATTCGTTTTGGGTTTATCCAGCAAATGGGTTTTCAGATTATTTTGCAGTTCGATAATCTGTTTTTCATTGGCTTGACGCTGGGTAATGCCCTGGGCATGGATTTGCTGTACTTCCTGAATGGTACTCAGCAGGGTTTTATGCACCTGTTCCAGGGTGGCAATGTCGATGACTGAACGCTGGTTGGTTTTGGCCACCGAAATGGAGTTTTGCTGTAGCAGCTCGGCATTGCGTAGCAAAATATCGTTGGTGGCATCATCAATATTTTTGGCCAGTGTGGCGGCCTTGCTCTGTTCCAGCAGGGATACTGCCAGCATAAACTGGCGTTTCCAGGCGGGGATAGTCAGGTCTTTAATGTTATTAAACTTTTCCACCAGCATCTGGTTGTTGCCCTGAATGATGCGGATGGTGGGCAGGGTTTGCAGGGCACTGGCTTGCAGGATCAGCAAGTCATTTACGCGCTTGTCCAGACGGTTGGCCAGGGCGCTCAGGTCACTCACGCGCTGGGCATCTATCTGGGTTTGCGAGGTTGCCTGTAATTCAATAATCTGTTGCTGTAATTTCTTAAGCTCTATCTTGCCAGCCACTACGGCAGCACCCAGCTGGATATATTCCTGCTGGGTCAGGCCGAACATTTGCTCCAGCGTACCAATGCGGTTAAGCAGTGCAGTCTGCCCAACCGACAACTCCTGCAGTAGCTTGTTGATGTGGGTTTCCACGCTTTGAAACCTGAGGACAAAATTTTCCTTGCCGGTTTTAAAACGGTTAAGCAGGCCACCAATTAACGGTACTTTGGACTGGCTGTCCTTTAAGGAGGCGACATCCAGAGTGCGGGTTTGTGCCACTACTTCACCCAGCATGGCACCCAGTTCACCCAGGTCATCCTGCTTGATGTGTTTAAGCACCTGATCGGCATAGCTGTTCAGGGCGGTTTTGCTGTTTTGCCCCAGCGTACTGATTTGCTCCGGGTTATTGGCAATATCCAGGTCCTGCGTCAGCTGCTCGGCCTGTGCCGCAACTTCCACGGGCAGGCCCAGTGTTTCTACTTCTCTGGCAATGTCATTTTTTATGATAGTTAAATCTTTGCTATCGCTCATTATCAGTCTCGGCACACATCAGTTGCTAAAGGATATCCTGTCTGGATTATATGCAACAACAGGGTTGATGTGCTTAATTGATGATGAAAAATTACATGAAAAGACAGTCGGTTAATAATTTTGTGGGAAGGGGAAATAAAAAAGCCCCGCTGCTATCAGGCCGGGGCTTTTGGGGGTTCCTGCC
>JASLIR010000326.1 GCA_030152125.1 Alkanindiges sp. | reverse complement strand
CGTTAAGGTATCGCTAATACTGATGGTTTGTCCTTTAACCAGCGTACCGAAGCCGGATAGTTGCCCGGCCAGACTCACCTGACTGCCCGGATGATAGCGATCACCCACCAGATAAACCCTGCCCTTATCAGCATCTATACGGCCTGCCTGAATCACCCCGCTATGCTGGATCAGGGTGGGCATATCCGACACTTTCGTGACGCTCAGGTAATCCGCTGTCAGCTTCAGTTGATCAGCATTGCCAACAACAACATTGCCATTTTGCGTTGTTATAACACCGCTATTCTTAACGACAGGTGCCAGCAGCACGGCATTGCCAGCACGGGTATTGATGCTGCCCTGGTTATCCAGTATCCCGGTAGAAGCTATCGCCGTTTCACGACTAAAGTCCAGTTTGGCCAGCCTGAAATCACGGTCCTCAATATTCAACAGGGAGGCCACCACCGATGCCGCACTTACCTGACTATGCGCACCAAATAGCAGCCCTGCCGGGCTCACCAGTATCAGTTGGCCATTGGCTGTCACCTGCCCAAAAACCTCGCTGGGTGTTGTCGAGCTGACCCGGTTCAACACAATGCTATTGGTATTAGGCTGCTTAAACCGAACCACCGCCTGCTGCCCCACATTAAAACTGTCCCAGTTGGCAATTAAACGGCTACTGCTCTGGTTAACCGTTAAACGCCCGGCATTGCGATTACTGCTTAATGTGGCCTGACCATATGCAAAATTTGCCAGTACGGGCAGTGCTTTTTCGGCTGGGGCAGCGTCAGCGCTTGTTATGCCCAGCATTGCCACGCTCACAGCACAAACCATTTGCCTTAATTGAAATCGCATGCTACACCCTCCTGCCGTTTGCGGGTGCCGAACATGGCTTATAAAAATTCCCGATAAGTGCCAGGGAGTCCGTATCACCCCAACATAGCAGCCACGCTTTTGCCCAGTCCCGAATATGAATAAATTTTAATCACTTTCATCATACAAGGGTGCTCGCAGCTAAAAAATCACTATTCGGCATTTATCAGCATAAACTGTTAGAAAACATTAATTTCTAGGGGGTGTGCGTAGTCTTTTCTTCTGCCCGGAACTTTAAACGGTTAAAAAAAATTTATGTCAGATAAAAAATCGCCCACCAGTAGCTCAACATTGGTGGGCGGGACAAGGGAAACGTGTTTATCGTTTTTTCTCAGGATTACTTTGGGCACTACTTCTCTGAGTGCTACTTTTTTGAGGGCTACTTAGTGGTCGGTTGCCCCTGATGCTCCCACACCTGTCATGGAACGTACAAACTGGGCATCAAATTTGGCCTTCTCGCGGGCAGCACGGGCAGAAGAATCCGTGATGGAGAAAAACCAGCAGCACACAAAGGACAGCACGATGGAGAACATGGCCGGATTGGTGTAAGGAATTGGCGCCTGCTCTCCCCAGTGGAAGGTATCGACCCATACCGCCTTGGTCAGACAGATCAGGGAAACCGAGGACACCAGGCCAACCACACCACCAATCACCGCACCACGGGTAGTTAAACCACGCCAGAACATGGACAGGAACAGCACCGGGAAGTTAGCCGAAGCCGCCACCGCAAAAGCCAGGCCCACCATGAATGCCACGTTTTGTTTCTCAAACACAATACCCAGGAACATGGCAAAAATCGCCAGGCCCACAGTAGCCATTTTCGACACCCGCATTTCCGAGGCTTCGGTAGTCTGGCCTTTTCTGAACACATTGGCATACAGGTCATGCGATACCGCAGAGGCACCAGACAGGGTTAAACCCGCTACAACCGCCAGAATGGTGGCAAAGGCAACCGCAGAAATAAAGCCCAGGAACAAATCACCACCCACCGCGTGTGCCAAATGCACCGCAGCCATATTGCCACCACCTACCAGCTCCAGCTTGCCAGTGACGGCCATTTTAGCTGCATCCAGATAATGCGGGTTTTGCGCCACAAACAGAATGGCACCAAAACCAATGATAAAGGTCAGCAGGTAAAAGTAACCAATAAAGCCGGTGGCAACAAATACCGACTTACGTGCTTCCTTGGCGTTACTTACTGTGAAAAAACGCATCAGGATGTGTGGCAAGCCAGCGGTACCAAACATCAGCGCCATACCCAGCGAAATGGCATCAACAGGGTTAGCAATCAAACCGCCGGGACCCATGATGATATTGCCATCGGTATGATTGGCTTCACCATAGGTACGCACGGCTTCAGCAAACATATTGCTAAAGCTGAAGTTAAAGTGCTGCAATACCATAAAGGCCATAAAACTGGCACCGCCCAGCAGCATCACCGCCTTGATAATCTGTACCCAGGTGGTTGCCAGCATGCCGCCAAACATCACATAGGCCATCATCAGAACACCAACAATCACCACGGCAATATTGTAGTTCAGGCCAAACAGCAGCTTGATGAGCTGACCGGCACCCACCATCTGCGCAATAAGGTAAAACGCCACAACAACCAGGGCATTAATGGCCGCCATGCTGCGCACCGGCTTTTCTTCCAGCCGGAACGAAGCCACATCGGAAAAGTTGTATTTACCCAGGTTACGCAAGCGTTCCGCCACCAGAAACAGCAGGATCGGCCAGCCCACCAGCCAGCCAATGGAATACAGTAAGCCATCATAGCCCTTGGTAAATACCATGGCAGAAATACCCAGAAAGGATGCCGCCGACATAAAATCCCCGGCAATCGCCAAGCCATTCTTAAAGCCGGAAATACCACCACCAGCCGTATAAAAATCCCGGGTGGAATGTGTATGCTTGGCCGCCCATTTGGTAATACCCAGCGTTAAGCCCACAAACAGTACAAACATAAGAATGGCTGTCCAGTTGGTGGCCTGCTGCTCGGCTGCACCTAAATCCGGCCCGGCCCATGCGGCTACACTGATAAAAGCACTACCGGCAACAGCAGCCACCCGCTGAGCGGTACGCGATTGTAAAATAGTCATGATTAGCGCTCCCCGGCCTTGCTGCTGGTGCTGTGATGGCGCGTAATCTGCTGCACCACTTCCTGTGTCAGGCGGTCAAACTCGCCATTGGCACGCCATACATAAATACCGCACAGTACAAAGGCAGATAGAATCACACTGATACCAATGGGAATACCGATGGTGGTCACGCCACCATTTAAAGACTGATGCATGAAATCCGGTGCTACCGCCACCAGACTGATAAATCCGAAATACATCACCAGCAAGATGATGGATAGCGTCCAGCTCAAACGGCGTTTCTTTTGCACCAGACTTTGAAATGTCGGGTTATCCAGTACTGCCTGCACATGATCCTGTTCCATGTTGCACCTCACTTCTAGTCCTCTGCCAACCGTGGCGATTGGGCGATTATTCGCCAATTCTTTTCATCAGTGTTTGACACTAGCAATTTACGCTACACTTGAAACTTAGACTTTGGTGCAAATTAGACTTAAGTTGGGGGCTATACTTTGGTCGCGGTAATGCGCCGGCAAATAACAAGCTCGCTATGATGCAAGGGATGTCGCACATGGGTCTTTCGATGAACAGCTGGTTAGTGATTGGTGTATTGGCGTTTTATATTGCCAGCCTGTTTGCCTGTGCTTTTTATGGTGAAAAGCGCACCAGCCAGCTGGGCGATAAAGGCCGCATTATCCTGCTTAGCCTCACGCTGGGCGTGTATTGTTCTTCCTGGACCTTTTATGGCGCAGTAGGCGAGTCTGTGCGCGGAGGCATTGCCTTCCTGCCCATTTATCTGGGCCCGTTGCTGTTTTTATGGCTGGGGCGGGATATCTGGCAGCGGCTGGGTAGAATCCGGCGGCATCAGTCTATTTCCTCCATTGCCGACTTTATTGCTGCCCGCTATGGCAAATCCGGTATTCTGGCCGCGCTGGTTACCGTATTGGCAGTGATAGCCGTACTGCCTTATCTGGCCCTGCAACTGAATGCCATTTCCCTCAGTACGGTTACCCTGCTGGGCGAACAGGAGCATGCCACCCATACCAGCTTTGGCGTGTTGCTGCTGACTGCCACCCTTACCGGTATTGCCATGCTGTTTGGCACCCGCCAGCTAGCCAGTAGCGAACAGCATGGCGGGCTAATGCTGGCAGTTGCCATGGAATCTGCCATCAAGCTGATTGCCCTGCTCACGGTAGCGGGCTTTGCACTGTTTTTTAGTGGTAATGACTGGCAGGTAGTGCAGCGCGATATTGTGCTGACCATGGATCATATTCAGGATAAAGGCCTGCCGGATTCTTTCTGGACCCAAACCCTGCTGGCCGCTGCCGCCATTATCTGCCTGCCACGCCAGTTTCATGTGGCAGTGGTGGAACTGCGTGATGAACGCCACATTAAAGGCGCGCGCCTGCTGTTTTCCATCTATCTGATTTTAATGGTAGTGGCGATTATTCCAATTGCCAGCTGGGCACTGCACCGGCCATTCCACACCCTGCCTACCCCGGATATGGCGGTGCTGATGCTGCCCATCATGCACGACCAGACCTGGCTGGCACTGTTTGCCTTTCTGGGTGGTTTTTCCGCGGCTACCGGCATGCTGCTGGTGTCCACACTGGCATTGTCCATCATGCTTAGTAATGACCTGATCCTGCCTTTGCTATGGCGCTTTGGTATCCTTAAAAAAGAAGATGCCCGCCTGTCACGCTGGCTAAAGATTATTCGCCGCCTGTGTATTGCCGGGGTGATGCTGCTGGGTTTTATCGTGTATTTAATCCTGTCCGATATCAGGCAGCTGTCCACCTTTGGCCTGCTGGCCTTTAGCGCCGTCATCCAGTTTGCCCCAGCGCTGATTGGCGGGCTGTACTGGCGCGGGGGTAGTCGCCAAGGTGTTATTAGCGGCCTGGTAGCCGGCTTTTCCCTGTGGGCCTACACCCTGCTATGGCCTGCCATCTTGCGCAGTATGTCTATCAAGACCCACCCCTGGGTCAATCAGTGGCTGAATGAAGGCCCTTTTGGCTGGACATGGCTACAGCCGGAAGCCCTGTTTGGCTTCGGTGCAGCTGACCCCTTAACCCATGGCAGCATATGGGCGCTGGGGCTGAATATCAGCCTGTTTATTGCAGTATCCAAACGCAAACGCCCCAGCATTGCCGAACAAATGCAAACCGAAAACTTCTTCCAGTTTTCCGGCAATGCCAGCCAAAACTCGCCACTCACCACCCCTGCCAGCCGTTTTGAGCTTGAGCAGGCACAAACCCGGCTGACAATTGGTGATTTATGTGCGCTGGCTTGCCGCATTAATGGCACCCAGAGTACCGAGCAGGCATTCCAGCAATTTGCCTTACGCCAGGGTATGCTGCTGGATAAAGGCATGCGCGCCGACAATGACTGGTGGCGCTTTACCGAACAGCATCTGGCCAGTGCCATTGGGGCGGCCTCGGCACGTACCCTGCTGACCACGGCACTGGTGAATGACGGCCTGTCGGTTGGACAGGTGGCCAATATTCTGGATCAGGCCTCGCAATGGCAGCGCTTTAACCAGAAGCTGCTGGAAACCATGATGGACCATATGACACAGGGCGTGAGCGTGGTGGATACCAACCTGTGTCTGGTGGCGTGGAACAAGCGCTATCTGGAGCTGTTTGACTACCCGGAAAACTTTGTCTATGTGGGTTGCCCGGTGGCTAACCTGATCCGTTATAACGCCGAACGCGGGGAGTGTGGGCCGGGGCTGGTGGAAGAGCACATTCAAAAGCGCATCCAGTGGATGCAGGCCGGTAGCCCGCACGAATTTGAACGGCAGCGCCCGGATGGCCGGGTCATCGAAATGCGGGGCCACCCGATCCCCGGTGGCGGCTTTGTGACTACCTATGCCGACATCAGTGTATTTAAAAAGACCGAAGCCGTGCTGGAAGGCAAGGTACAGGAGCGTACCCAGCAACTGGAAAGTGCGCTATATGAACAGCAGCGCGCGCGCCAGCAGGCCGATATTGCCAACAGCAGTAAAAGCCGCTTTCTGGCAGCTGCCAGTCATGACCTGTTGCAGCCCATGCATGCAGCGCGTTTATTTGCAGCGGCACTGGAATATTCACCACTGGAGGCGCAGGACAAGCAAACCCTGCAGCAACTGGACCGCGCGCTGCATGGTGCCGAAAGTATTTTATCTGCCCTGCTGGACATTGCCCGGCTGGATACCGATGTGCTGAAAGCCAATGTCAGCGTATTTGCCCTGTCCGACCTGCTACAGGATTTACAGCACCAGTTTTCGCCCATTGCGGAACAACGCAACCTGACCCTGCATGTGCATGCCACCAAGCTGTGGGTAAAAACCGACCCGCAATGGCTACGCCGCATGATCCAGAACTTTTTAAGCAATGCCCTGCGCTATACTGCCCGAGGCCGGGTGGTCGTGGGTGTATTGTCCAGCGCCAGTAAACCGCACCATATCCGTATTGGTGTGTGGGATACCGGCCCCGGCATTGCCCCGGAACAGCAGGCCAACCTGTTTAAGGAGTTCCAGCGCGGTGGCCACCAGTCGCCGTGGGGAGAGCAGGGTATCGGCCTTGGCCTGGCAATTGTAGAACGTATGGCCAACCGCCTGAACCACCGCATTATCTGCATTTCCGAATTAGGCAAAGGCGCCTGCTTTATGCTGGAACTACCTCATGTACCCGCCCCGGAAGCAATCAAAACCGTGAGTGCACCTGCTCTGTCAGCCGTCAGTCAGCTAAATGTATTATGTCTGGATAACGATCCTACCATTTTGCAGGGTATGCAGTTGTTACTGGGTAAATGGGGTTGTACGGTATTTAGTGCGCAAACACCGCAACAGGCGCTGGATATACTGGCGAAGGAGCATATCCAGATGTGGCTGGTAGACCAGCATCTGGATGCCGAGATAGAGGGGCTGGATTTCCTGATTCAGCACAATGTAGCGCACACGCCAGCAGCCCTGATCACTGCAGACAGCGACCCGGAACTGCCGCGCCGGGTAAAAGAACTGGGCTTTGTACTGCTAAAAAAACCCTTAAAACCAGCTGCTTTGCGCGCCTTTTTATCCAGCATTAAACCAGTATGACATACACACAAAGCCGAACAAATCAGGTACATTTTTAAACATTACAGTTTAAAAACAATTGCTTGATTTTTATTGTCTTTTTAATATAAAAAGCGCTTCTGTGACTAAAGTTTAATACAGAACATCCGTTCACTCAATTATAAGATAAAGCTGATATCGGTAAAGGCAGTACTGCGTTACCTTAAGGGTGCTGCTTCTCACTCTAGACGCATGCTTTTTTGCTGTTGGGATAAAGCAAAAAGCCATTGATCACAAGGATGAAAACGATGAACACTGTAATACCTGACAACTTTTCCAACACCTATAGCCCCGATAAGGCACAACAGTTTTACAAGGCATATAGTACCAATCACATTCTGCCGGAAATTGACTGGCAGGAGATGTTCTCGCAGAACCAGCTGATGCCGGAACACGTTACCGCGCTTCAGGCCATTTACCAGGCCACTGTACCCATTGCCCTCACTACCCTGCAACGCCTGAATATTGACGTGTTTTCACCGGTTGGTGTGCGCCCGCAAGGTCTGGACTTATTTAACAAGCTGCGCGCGCAGGAAGACAAACTGATTGAAAGCATTGTGCACGACACCGTGAACATGGACGATGGTGTGCTGCAAAATGTGTGGAGCATGCTGTTGCGCGGCGGTGCCGTGCTGGTATTTAAAGCATGGCTGGGCAAGGTAAAAACCGGTGATGATGTACTGGATTTACTGTACTTTAACGAACTGGCTGACCTGTTGTGGATGCGCAGTAACCCGTACGAGCTGGCCACCAGGCTGGGGGTAAACCCGGAAGCGAGCTGCAACCACCTGTTCCTGATTTATGAAGACCGCATGCTGCTGGACCGCTTTAATACGGTAGAAACCGCAGAGCTGTTTGTACAGCTGGGGGTTTACGACGCCACCATGCTCAGTGCCAGCGATGCCAGGCTGCGCGAGTACTTCCTGGAACATCATATGGTGGAACAGGAGCAACTGGACGAACTGCTGGATGCCATGAACCCACTGTATAGCGATTTGCCGCAACAGCACCACAAGCTGGTAAAGCATAACCATTAATGCCTATACCCAAAGAAAAAGGCCATCGCATGGATGGCCTCTATCTGAATTGGCTGTTGCTTAAACAGGCTAGGACAAACGCGGTGCTTCAATATTAAGCACACTAATGGCCAGTACCGCCTGGGTGCGGTTTTGTACGCCCAGTTTACGGAAAATAGCTGTCACATGCGCCTTGATGGTCGCTTCCGACACTTCCAGCGTATAGGCAATCTGCTTGTTCAACAAACCTTCCGCCACCATCATCAGTACCCGGAACTGCTGGGGTGTTAACGACTGAATACGCTCCGCCAGCACCGCTTCATCGGTAGCACGCGGGTCATGCTGTGCCGCCAGATAGTTAGGTGGTAACCAGCGTTCCCCATCCAGTACCGTGCGCAATGCTTCCGTAATCAGCGCAGGTGGTACAGATTTGGGAATATAGCCCATCGCACCATGGGCCATGGCACGCTGCATCACCGATACTTCCTCATGGGCGGACACCACAATAATCGG
>JASLIR010000310.1 GCA_030152125.1 Alkanindiges sp. | reverse complement strand
TATTTCTAAAGTACATCTTATACAGTTTACTAATTATTTCTTAAAATTTTATAGTGTTAGCCAATACCAGATTATTGCTACTGGGCATGGCAGGTGCAGAGCCCTGAATAGCATTTCTGGAAAATGGAGATAGCCCCGCTAAGCAGCAGGCAGCATTAAGCCGACTTTGCGATGGTCACTTCTTCCACAAAGGCCAGAATCTGCTGTTTAAGTACAGTTAGGCCTTCCTGCTCCAGCGGGTAGTGCCCGGCATGTGGCAGGGTGCAAATATGCACCGGCACATAACGGATTTTATTCAGGGTGAGCTGGCTAAGTGCCAGCGGTGTCCAGTGGTCATCTTCCGGCTGGGTTAGTAAAACCGGGCAGGCACTAAAGTCTTTTGGCTCTATGGCCGGCTGGTAATCCATATAGCTGGACAAAAATTTAAGGGTGTTACTGTTACCGGCAGAACGGCCATCCTTCAGCATCAGCTTTAAGGCATCCGGCTGGTTAACCAGCATGTTCATTTTGCATACCCACTGCATGGGCACTTTAATATTACCAATAGGCGTAGCAGAGGCAAAACGGGCCAGCATGGAGCCAACACGGCTCATCAGCAGGTTTTTGCTGGTCTGGTCGCGCACTTCCTGAATACGCTGGTCCAGAAAGGTCATCCCCACAATACCAGCAATATGCGGGTATTTGGCTGCCACATGATAGGTGAGCATACCTCCGGCGGAAAGGCCATACAGGATAATCGGGCGGCCATCTTTTTGCTGTTCGTACTGTACAAAGCGGATGACAATTTCCACCCAGTCATCATACAAAATGGGCATGCCGCTTTCATTCACGCTTAAGCCATACGGGGGCAGGTCCAGCGCAATGGTTTCCAGTCCGGCTTTTGCCAGGGGTTTGCCTACAATCATGGAAAGCTGGCGGCTATTGGTGCCTACGCCATGTAGCAGGATCACTTTGGCTTTGGCATCAGGATTGCTATAACGTTCCACATGCACATGGTAATCACACCACTCCCATACCGACTCTGCTGGGGCATCTTCTGCGTGCAAGCGGTAGGATTCCGGCAGGAACTGTTGTAATTGCTGCCATTTCTGGTCGTTACTATAGGAGTATTCGCTGCCTGCCTGCACGCTGCGTTCCACAGGCCGGTTAAATTCGTGCGGTATATCTACAAGTGGAGATTCAGTCATACATCACCCTAACTGGTATTATTCCTACTGTTTAAGTATTGACTCTGGCAGTTTTAATATTTCCTTACATGAATGATCATAGGCCGAAATGTGACGATGATCAATAAATAACTGCTGTGTTTTCCAAATGGTCAGGTATATTGTTTTTATAAAATAAATACTTATGGTTATGTAAAAAAGTGATACTCCTGTCATGAGCCGCCTGTGCGGATCATGACAGGGCTTAAGTAAAACTAATTACTTCACCCATTCCCGTAAAATGAATTTTTGCAGCTTGCCGGTCGACGTTTTGGGGATTTCGGTTATACGGACTTCCTTGGGTACCTTAAAGCGTGCCAGATGCTGGCGGCAGTGTTCAATCAGTTGTTCCGGCGTGGCGGAAGCGCCGTTTTTCAGCTCTACAAAGGCACAGGGTACTTCCTGCCACTTGGGGTCGGGCATAGCCACCACTGCTGCAGTCAGCACGGCAGGGTGCCGGTACAGGGCTTCCTCCACTTCCAGCGAGGAAATATTTTCGCCACCGGAAATAATCACATCCTTGGCACGGTCGGTAATTTTTGCATAGCCATCCGGGTGGCATACCGCTAAATCGCCACTGTGGAACCAGCCGCCGGCAAAGGCTTCTGCGGTGGCTTGCGGGTTTTTTAAATAGCCTTTCATCACAATGTTGCCACGGAACATGATTTCACCCAGTGTTTGCCCATCGGCTGGTACAGGTTCCAGGGTTTCCGGATTCAGCACACGCATGGCATCCTGCAGGGGATAAGGTACACCCTGACGGCTATGCCGCTCGGCCTGTTCGGCAATGGTCAGGTTACTCCAGCCAGCCTGTGCGGCACACAGGGCGGAAGGGCCGTAGGTTTCAGTCAGCCCATACACATGCGTCACCTTAAAGCCCATGCGTGACATGCCTTCAATGATGGCTGCTGGTGGTGCTGCGCCTGCCACCAGTACTTCCACCAGATGTTCAATGTGCGTCTGCTTTTCCGGTGGGGTGTCGATCAGCATGGACAGTACAATGGGTGCGCCGCAGAAGTAGGTGACCTTATGTTCGGCAATCAGTTTGAATACTAGCTCTGGGTCTACCTTGCGCAGGCATACGTTGGTACCGCCATTGGCGGCCATGGTCCAGGCAAAGCACCAGCCGTTGCAGTGGAACAGCGGTAGCGTCCATAAATACACTGCACGTGGCGCCATGCCACAGGCCACAATGTTACTGGCGGCGTTCAGGTAGGCACCGCGATGGTGATACACCACGCCCTTGGGGTTGCCGGTGGTGCCGGAGGTGTAATTCAGGCTGATGGCATTCCATTCATCATCCGGCAGTTGCCAGGCAAACAGCGGGTCGCCCTGTGCCAGCCAGTCTTCATATTCAATCTGCCCGATGGATTCAGTACTATCAACCCATTCCGGGTCGGCCACGTCAATCACGGTAATGGGCTGGCTCAACAGTGCCAGTGCGTCTTTGGCTAAAGGATAAAATTCCGGGTCTACCAGCAGTACTTTGGTTTCGGCATGTTCCAGCATAAAGGCAATGGTTTTGGCATCCAGCCGGGTATTCAGGGTGTTCAGCACCGCGCCGGACATCGGCACGGCAAAGTGCGCTTCCACCATGGCGGGCACGTTGGGTAACAGGGTGGACACGGTATCGTTTTTCTGGATGCCCAAAGCCTGCAATTGCTGGGCAAACTGGCAGCAGCGCGCATAGGTTTGTTGCCATGTAATACGGCGGGTGCCGTGAATAATTGCGGCATCCTGCGGGTAGGTATAGGCCGCACGTTCCAGATAGCGCAGTGGGGAAAGCGCTACAAAGTTGGCCGGGTTTCGTGGCAGTTCGTCATAGGCCTTGGGCATGGTGTTTTCCGCATCCCTGCAAATAAAAAATTATTTTGATGATAGGCAGATTTAGAAAAAAATCTGTAATGCCTTAGTATATAGGCTATGAGTATGACTATATGGATAATAAATAATGCAGCTTGAATATTTTTTGCCCGAGTTCACCTCTTGGTTGGAACTGAAAGAAGAACAAAAACACAGGTTTTTCTTTGAAGAGGAGTTACCGTTGCCTGAAGCACATGCAGCACGTATTTCTGTTTTGCGTGGCAAGGCAGCTTCAGAGTTTATTGGCGAGGCGCTCGACAACGTACCATACCCGTACTATTGGTTTGGTAACAAAAATGATTTCAAGCATTTTGAAAAGTACTCACTGGCGAATGTAAGGGGCGAGAAGCGTGTTGCTCAGGTACGTCACTGGTTATTTAAAAGAGGTATCCCCTTTTCAACACCGGTTTATCTGCTTTATGACGATCCGCTAGTGGTAAGTATGGAGTGGAAAATACTGGTACGTTACTGGGATGATTTTGAGCATAGTGTTGGTATGGCAATGGTTGTGGTAGATCGCAGCAAGTCATGGGCTTGTGAGTTTCATCATGAAGAGGTGATTACCTTTATGCGCTATTGAGAGGACTGCCCAGACTAAAAAAACCGCTCTCAATATGATCATTATTTGCCATTTTGTGCGCCAACATAAAATATTCAGATAGCGGCCACACATTCATTGATTTTATTAATTTAAATTAAAGTTTTTTGTAGTAATTCTATTATATGCTGTGCTGGGGTGTTTTTTAATCATGTGATTTTTAAGCTGATCCTTAGGTCAGCGCAAGGGGAATACCAATGAAAAATATATATTTGATAATGTTCACTGCCATATTGTTAAATGCCTGTGTAGTGCATCAACCGGCTCATACTGGTGTGGGGACTAGCGGGGGAGCGGTGGTAGCGCATAGCGAACATTGTAAGCCAAGCTCCGAGCAGGAAATTGCCGCATTGTTTGATCGCTGGAATCAGTCATTACAAACCGGTAACCCGCATCAGGTCACCAAGAACTATGCGGTGCGATCTATCTTGCTGGCCACATTATCTAACCAGCCGCGCTTGACGCCTGCGGAAAAAGAAGATTATTTTCATCATTTTTTAGAGAACCAGCCATCCGGCAAGATAAATATGCGGCAAATCGAGCTAGGCTGTAATTCTGCTGTTGATGCGGGGGTATATACCTTTAGCTTTGCAAAAACCGGGGCGGTGGTAACTGCCCGTTATACCTATACCTATCACTGGGATGGTGTACAGTGGCTAATCACCAGTCATCATTCATCATTGATGCCGGAAAAATAAAGGCATGTGTTAAATAGGCTGGCTGTTGTGGTCCGGGTGGTGTTGGTGCCCGGATTGCTGCTGTCAAAAAAGTAAAGGGATAGGTATCCATGCAACTGGAAGATTTTTTACCCCAGTTCACCCCTTGGGCAGAACTTAAAGAAGAGCAAAGAAGCAGGTTTTTTCATGGTGACGAATATTTGCCTTTGCCAGAAACCCATGCAGCGCGTATTTCCAGATTACATGGGATTGCTGCCGTTGAGTTTATAAGTCATGCACTTTATCAACTACCGCGATATTCCAGAGCGGCGACTGGAAGCTTTAAACATGAACAAGTATGTCTAACTTATGATTTATGGGATGAAAAAGGTGTTGCGTATGTGCGGGACTGGCTATGTAAGACCGGAGTGCCTTTTTCCACCCCAGTTTATCTTCTCTATTATGAGCAGGTGATAGCAACCGAGTGGAAAATACTGGTACGTTACTGGGATGCCTTTGCATGTAGTGTGGGAGTTTTTATGCTGGTCGTAGATAAAAGCAAGTCATGGGCATGCGAATTTCATCATGAAGAGGCCATTACCTTTATGCGTTATTGATAGGTCTGTTCAGGCTAAAATAGCCAGAGATAATTTATGACGACTGAGAGTTTCAGCACAGGCTTTATGTTATGGCCTGAACTGACACAACAGCAAAAATCCTTCTTTTACCTTGCTGATAATGCCACGTTGGCAGACGTGGATGCAGCACAAATGTCTGTGCTGCATGGTGATGCAGCAGCCAGTTTTATTACCGCTATACTGGAAGGCATGCCGAGTTATTCGGCCACAGCCAGCCGTCAAGTTCTACACAAGGATAGCCTGAATCTGGTAGCGCTGGCAGGACAGGCCAATGAGTCCGAAGCTGTAAGGCAGTGGCTATACCAGACTGGTGTGCCAGTAGCAGCGCCTGTGTATGTGCTGTATCAGGCGCATAACGAATTCTGGGTAGTAGTGACTGCGTGGCAAATATTGGTCAGCTATTGGGATGCTTTCACGTTTAGCGTGGCGGTAGACATGCTGGTGCTGGATAGCAGCAAAAACTGGCTATGCCGTTTTCAGGTGGAAGCTGAGGTGATTAGCTTTGTGCGTTATTATTGATCTATTTTAAGTTTTTTCATATTTGGCGACAGTCAATGTCGCTACAGGTTTATATAGTAGTATCAAAGATGTTTTAAGACGCTATTCTCTATTGCCTAAATATAACGAGTAGAGAAAAAATGGCAAACAGGCCGGTATTTATTCCGCAATATAATGGTGACGCACCGGTGCTAAAAGCTGGCGTCGAGTTTCAGTATTTCCCCGGTTTTTCCCTCAGCCAGAAGCAAAAGTGTATTGACTCCCTGCATGCAGCCATTCAGGAAAAATTTGGTCTTAAGCATATTCTGGAAGTGTCCAGTAAATCCCGTGATCAACTGGGGATAGATTTAAGCGCCTTTAACTTGATGATGCAGAATAAAACCGGAGGCAAGCATTTTAGTGTGGAGTGTGCCTTTCAGGGCAGTAAGGTATTTGAGCAGGGCGGACCCTTTACCGATTTGCTGGCTGTCAGCTCACGAGAGGCTAAGCGGGACGTGCGCTTAAAAGAGTCCGGCCAACTGCAAAAATTTGTTTTTGAGGGCGAGGCGTGGCCGTTAATACCGCGTAGTGCTTTTTATGACTGGCTGTATATCTGGGCATTGCTACAGAACCCACAGTTGCATCATCAGTTGGCATCTTATCAGGCATTTACTGACATCGAGTTTAACCCTGAAAAGTCACTTAATTGCCAGGCACATGCTCTTGCCTTGTTTATGGTTTTGCAACAACGCGGCCTGCTGAGTAAGGTGAAGGATAGGGAAAGCTTTTTACAGCTCTGCCACGAATTTGCACTATAAACACGGCTAGCTGATTTATAACCATAGTTTGAGTTTTTTTAAATAAATTATTAAGGCACATATCTATTTTTTAGCAACGCTTATTCCCTGTGGGTGGTATTTGTCATCAAGAGTTGATAGAGTATGCGGTTTTTCAGCGGTCACTTGATTTTTCAAGTAATTGCCCCAATTTTCCTATCATCTCGCGGTGATATGCTCCTTGGTAGGGAGCATCACTCCTTAAGGATATCGTGCTATGCCTATTATCACTCTGCCTAACGGCGACCAGAAACAGTTTGACCATCCAGTATCGGTGATGGACGTTGCATTAAGCATTGGCCCCGGCCTTGCTAAAAACACCCTTGCCGGTCGTGTTAATGGCCGCCTGGTTGATGCTTCAGACCTCATTACTGACGATGCAACCCTGCAAATCATTACGCCTAAAGACGACGAAGGGGTGGAAATTATTCGTCACTCCTGTGCGCATTTGATCGGTCATGCCGTAAAGCAGTTATTCCCTCAGGTACAGATGGTAATTGGCCCTGTGATTGAGGAAGGCTTTTACTACGATATTTTTAGCCCGAAACCGTTTACCCCGGATGATGTGGCCGCCATTGAAGCGCGCATGAAGCAGCTGATTGATAGCGAGTATGACGTTATCAAGAAAATGACCCCGCGTGACGAGGTGATTAAAGAGTTTACTGCGCGTGGCGAAACCTACAAGCTGCGCCTGATTGATGACATGCCCAACGAAACAGCCATGGGCTTGTACTACCATCAGGATTATCTGGACATGTGCCGTGGCCCGCACGTGCCGAATACACGTTTTCTGAAAGCCTTCAAGCTGACCAAGCTGTCCGGCGCCTACTGGCGCGGCGATGCCAAAAACGAACAGTTGCAGCGTATTTACGGTACTGCATGGGCGGATAAAAAGCAGCTGGCTGCTTATGTACAGCGTATTGAAGAAGCTGAAAAACGCGACCACCGTAAAATCGGTAAAGCACTAGACCTGTTCCATATGCAGGAAGAAGCACCGGGCATGGTGTTCTGGCATCCAAATGGCTGGACCATTTATCAGGTACTTGAGCAGTATATGCGCAAGGTGCAGCAGGATAACGGCTATAAAGAGATTAAGACACCGCAGATTGTTGACTTTGTGCTGTGGGAAAAGTCTGGTCACGCTGCCAATTATGCCGAAAACATGTTTACTACCCATTCGGAAAACCGTAACTATGCGGTAAAGCCGATGAACTGCCCATGCCACGTGCAGGTGTTTAATCAGGGCTTAAAATCTTACCGTGACCTGCCACTGCGTCTGGCCGAGTTTGGTTCCTGTCACCGTAATGAACCATCGGGTTCGCTGCACGGCATTATGCGTGTACGTGGCTTTACCCAGGACGATGCGCATATTTTCTGTACCAAGGAACAGATTGGTGCCGAGGTGGCGGACTTTATCAAGCTGACTCTGGATGTATATAAAGACTTTGGCTTTGAAGAAGTGCAGATGAAGCTGTCTACCCGTCCTGCCAAGCGCGTGGGTGAGGATGCACTGTGGGATATGGCGGAAAAAGCACTGGCGGATGCGCTGGATGCCGCTGGCCTGGCCTGGGACTTGCAGCCGGGCGAGGGTGCATTCTATGGTCCGAAGATCGAGTTTTCGTTAAAAGACTGCCTGGGTCGTATCTGGCAGTGCGGTACTATTCAGTGTGACTTTAACCTGCCAAGCCGTCTGGATGCCACTTATGTGACTGAAGATAACGGTCGGGATCACCCTGTGATGCTGCATCGTGCTATACTTGGCAGTTTCGAGCGCTTCATTGGTATTTTGATCGAGCATTATGCCGGTTTAATGCCACCATGGCTGGCGCCAGTTCAGGCTTGCATCATGAATATTACCGATGCACAGGCTGAAGCCTGCCAGAAAGTGACTCAAGTACTTGCCCAGCATGGAATTCGTGCAACAAGTGACTTGAGAAATGAAAAAATCGGATTTAAAATCCGTGAGCGCACGCTGGAGCGTATCCCGTATTTGCTGGTGCTGGGCGACCGCGAGGTTGAGGAAGGTACCGTGAATGTGCGTACACGGAGTGGTAAAAATTTGGGAACCATGACCATTGATGCATTTGTTGGCCTGGTTCAATCTGCCGTAGCCGAGCGTGGCCGGTATATCTTGGAGTAATCGCGATTAAACAGCCTGACCGTAACCCACAACAGGTTGCCAAAAGCAACCGTCCTGCTATTAATGATGAAATCAGCGCACGTGAAGTGCGTCTGGTGGATGAGGCGGGAGAACAAAAAGGAATTGTTTCCATAGCTGAAGCACTGAAAGCGGCAGAAGCCGTTGCCCTCGACCTGGTCGAGATTGTGGCTAATGCAGAGCCACCAGTATGCAAGATTATGGATTACAACAAGCATTTGTTTGACCTAAAACAAAAGCAAAAAGATGCTAAAAAGAAACAGCATCAAGTGCAGGTTAAAGAAATTAAGCTGCGTCCAGGTACGGATGTGGGTGATTATCAGGTTAAGCTGCGTGCGATTGTTCGCTTTTTAGAAGAGGGCGACAAGGTAAAAATTACTTTGCGCTTCCGTGGCCGTGAAATGGCGCACCAGGAACTGGGCTTAAAACAGTTGCAGAAAATTGAAGTTGACGTTGCAGAATTTGGTGTGATTGAACAGGCACCAAAGATGGAAGGTCGCCAGATGGGTATGCTGATTGGCCCGAAAAAGAAAAAATAAGCCATTTATTTTTTCGTAAAAATAAAGCCATGCGTGGAAACACTGCATGGCTTTGTTTTTTTATATAGGAGACAAATTGCACGTTACCTTGCTAGCGAGTTTATTGGTTTATATAAAAAAGGAGAGTAACGGGGCTGATAGAAACTGCGAACTTAAGTTTGCTTTTCCTCGCTTAACGCTTTTTTATAATAATAAAAAATGCTAGAGTTTAGCTCAAACAAATAGGGACATTGTGGTGTATACCAATATGACAAGCAAATCTTTCAAAACCAAGTGTTTAATTGCCGCTGCAACCTGTCTGATAGCCAACCAGTGTTTTGCCTGGGGTTTGGCTGGTGGCTTAGCAACCTCCAAAATGGACTCCAAGGATTATGATGGGGTAGAGGTAGATGCGAATGGGGTGGCCGGTTCCATTCATTTTGGTGACTTTGACAGCCAGCTGGCACCTGCCCTAAATGCCAGCTACCTGCGTGGCGATGCCAATGTTCAGGGACCGACGCCTCAGGATAACTATGGCAAGCTGGAAGCTAACACCTTTGAGGGAACGGGTACTATCGGTTATCTGCTGTATAACCCGGCCAATTTCACCCTGCGTTTAACCATGGGCCTGGGTTTGGCTGTGGCAGACCTGACACTGAAGCATCCTACACAAGGCAATATCGACAGTAATGCCACCTATGCCGTATTACCTGTTGGTCTGGAAGCTAATTATTTGGTGCCCAATACCAATTTAAGCTTCTTTGGTGGTGCTACCTATAAATATTATATGGATGTGTCGGAATCGCGTTCCCGCTGTGTGGATGGTACTTCCAGTTCCACCAGTGGTTACCGTGCCTGTGATGGCCATCAGGGAATTTCCTTTGAGTCCGATTTTGTGAGTGGGGATTTATCCGGCTGGCAGTTTGCCATTGGTGGTAAGCTGTACTTCTAACCATTTGACTTTAAATAAAAAGAGTGGCGGGAAGGCCACTCTTTTTTGTGAGACTTGGGCTGTGACATGAACTGCGGCTGAAGTAACCAAGACTCGCAATTTCTTGTTGCAGCAAGTGACAAGAAATTGCCAGAAGCGTCTAACGGATTGAGCTTTTAAGCGGTTGCTTGGCGTGAGGTTATTCCTCTTTTTCGGCTATTATGACTAGAACGTTGGTTAGATCTTGTGGGGGGTGGCCGTTCTTGTAAAAATTGTCATAAAAGCTAG
>JASLIR010000304.1 GCA_030152125.1 Alkanindiges sp. | reverse complement strand
TTCACCTGGCCACGGGCGCCATTGCGCTCAAAGGTTAAATTGTTATTTAAAAAGTTGCTGTCACTAATGCTTAAGGCGGATGCCCGCAGTGAACCGGTATTGGCCTGGCTACCCAAACCAAAGGTAATGCCGGCCGGATTGACAATAAATACCTGACCTTTGGCATTCAGCTGGCCAAAAATTTCGGTAGCGGAAGCAGAAGTCACCCGGTTTAAGGCTATGCTGGCCACATCCGGCTGCACAAAGTTCACCGTAGCCGCACTGCCAATATCAAAGCTGTTCCAGTTGGTAATCAGCTTGCCGGTAGACTGATTCACCGTAAGCTGGTTTGCCGCACTGCGGTCAAATGTAGCTGTGCCACTGGCCACGCTTTCCCCCGTGGGTAGGGCCGTAGCTGGGGGTGCAGCAGATACACTGCCAGCAGCCAATACTCCCATCAAACTCAATAGCGTTACAGCCCCGGTACTGCGGGATTTTGTATGGCCTTTTGCCAGTTCCCCACATACCACCCATGCCTGCTGTGCGGCATTCCATACCAAACGGTAAATCCTGTTCATGTTATTCGCCTTATTTACGTTTTATATCCACCCTTAAGCATGCTAATACGGCAATGCATGCCTGCCTAACCATTACAGCTAAACAACCTGGTTTTCAGTAAAAATTCTTGTCGGATTTTTAGCCAGCGCATATTGTAAAAAAACCGCCTGCTCACAGGCGGTTGTCTGTTAACAATGCTTATACCCCGTTAAGGCAGGAAGGCCCGTAGCACTGGCCTGCTTACCCCTTCATCGATATACCAGATGCTGCTGCCGTTTAACTGGTTGCTGATGTCCCAACCGACAAAGCTGGCCTGCTGCCTGATTTGTGTAGCACTTAAACCAGTACCACCACGGCTGCCAGTATTCAGGGAGGTACTTAAATCCCAGTAGGAACTGGATACATTATTAATCACCCCCAAACCGGCAACACCACCGGAACCACTAACATTCACGCCGTTTTCACTGCGTGCAGTACCCGTTGCATAACTATTGCTAATCGTACCCTGGTTATAGCCCACCAACCCGCCAGACCCAATACCTACCGGGCCAAAGCCTTCGTACTCATTAATCCAGCCATTGGCACGTGCAGTGCCGGTAGCATAACTATTGCTGATGCTGGAACTGTTATAGCCTACCAAGCCGCCTACATAGTCGCCTGCATCGGCAAAGCCAGTGGCATAGCTCTGGTCAATCGCTGAACTGCCAGTATTATTGCCCACCAGACCACCAGCATAGCTACCATTGGCATCCACGTTACCTGTGGCATAGCTAAAGCTGATACTGCTGTTGCTGTTGCTTCCAATCAGGCCACCGGTATAGCCAATTTGTACATATGACCCGGCATCACTGCCACCAAATACATTACCGCTGGCATAGCTACGTTCAATATTGGAATTACTGTTTGAGCCGACCAGACCACCGCCATAGCGGGAATCGACAGTGACCTGCCCAGTAGTATATGAACCTGTAACAGGTGAATACAGGTTGCGCCCTACCAAACCACCCGTATAGGAATAACCCAGCACATCACCAGTGGTATGGCTGTTACTGATGGCGCCATATTCGTTAAATCCCACTAGCCCACCAATATAGGAATAGTCATAGGTGAACAGGTCAACATCGCTATAGCTGTTGGCAATGGTAGCGTTGCTGTTTCTACCAATCAGGCCACCCTGATTGTTATAACCATCCACCACCCCGGTGCTATAGCTATTGCTAATAGGCGTGTAATTATTATTGCCCACCAGCCCACCAATATTATGGCCACCAGTTACAGACACATTATTTAATCGCGCGTTGCTGATGGCGCCATTGCTGGTATAGCCAAACAGGCCCGCATCATCTGCACTACTGGTATCAATAGTCAGCTGGTTAATGGCATAGCCAAAGCCATTCAGGCGCCCACTAAATGGCGTAGTGGAATTGCCGATCGGGGTAAAGCCACTGCTGGCTGTGGCACTGGCATCAATGTTATTCGCCAGCACATAGTTACCTGCCAGGCTGGTCGCATTCGAACCAATGGCCTGTAGTTCGGCCAGGTTTTTAATCAGCTGATAAAAATTACCGTTAATGCGTACATAGGGGGTTGTACCCGCCAGGTTCACCTTGCCACTGCCAGTAAACACAATACTGTCGGCAGGGTTACTGCCGTGTACAAAGCTGAGCAATACACCATTGCCGGTGATATTAAGCGGAGCACTGATATTCACACTTTGCGTGGCTTCCAGTGCCGTACTGCCTGTAGTAGTTAGGGCACCATTTACGTTAATCTGGTTGGAACGCGCCCAGAAATTCTGGCTGTTGACCGTGCCACGGACTTCCACCTTGCTGCGCGGGTTGGCCTGCTCGCCCAACAGGATCACCTGCCCTTTGCGTACTTCCACCCGGGTGGCATTCAGTGTACCGGTATTGCGGATCAGGCTGATGATGCTGGAGGACTGCAACAGCGACAGATTGTGGTCAGCCACTTTTAGCTTGTCGCCATTGCCCATCAGGATATTGCCCTTGACAGACTGGATGGTACGCTGGTTTTGCAGGGTTGGCCCTAAAAACACCACATTGCCTTCATTCGCTGTCAGCGTACCCAGGTTATTCACCTGGCCACGGGCGCCATTGCGTTCAAAGGTTAAATTATTGTTTAAAAAGTTGGCATCGCTAATACTTAAGGCGGATGCCAGCAGTGAACCGGTGTTGGCCTGGCTACCCAGGCCAAAGGTAATGCCGGCCGGATTGACAATAAACACCTGTCCATTGGCATTCAGCTGGCCAAAAATTTCGGTAGCGGAAGCAGAAGTCACCCGGTTTAAGGCTATGCTGGCTGCATCCGGCTGCACAAAATTAACAGTAGCCGCACTGCCAATATCAAAGCTGTTCCAGTTGGTAATCAGCTTGCCGGTAGACTGATTCACAGTAAGCTGGTTTGCCACACTGCGGTCAAATGTAGCCGTGCCACTGGCCACGCTTTCCCCCGTGGGCAGGGCCGTAGCTGGGGGTGCAGCATATACACTGCCAGCAGCCAGTACTCCCACCAAGCCCAAGAGCGTTACAGTCCCCGTACTGCGGGATTTTGTATGGCTTTTTGCCAGTTCCCCACATACCACCCACGCCTGCTGTGCGGCGTTCCATACCTGACGATAGATCCTGTTCATATCCTTTCACCCTGTTTGAATTATTAATCTGTCTATTCATGCACAGTTTAGTTTTTTTAATATGATGACTGGCACAATTTTTAGGCAATTTAAGTAAAATTTAAGAAAAGTATCCTTAATTTTAGTAACAACGTTTTTATTCAAAAAAACAGTAAAGCCTACTATTTTCCACACTAAAAACGCATAAATCAGATGCATCCTCCAGCATCATCGGCGGCCCTGTGCTTCTTCCCCCACACCTCCACAGTGGATCATCAATCAGCCAAATGTGAACCCGTATGTATTTTAATCAAACAACACGACATATCAGACACTAACAATTCTTTTTTTTAACCAGTTACCGTTATTGTCAGTTTTAGATTAATCCTGTCAATTACAGACAAAAATAAACCGCTCCGAAGAGCGGTTTATTATAGACAATACGGCTTTATTGCCTATGTTGTTGTAACTGCAGTAATCATGCCGCTTTAAACAACCTGCTTACTTGGCACACTTACTCAGCATGCTTATGCAGCATAGCCTGCTGGCAATTAATGCGCGGTAATCACCCCGTCATTGCTGGCCTGTTCGGTCACTGCATAATTGGCACCGTTGTTGCCATCATCCACCACATAACCGTTGCGGATAACCAGCTTTTTGTTGTTACCCACGGCCTTGTCCTCATACTGCTGGAACAGGCCGGTCACACGGTCACCGCTTAACAGGCCAGTTACCACAGGCTTGTTGGCCGACGTCACCCCGCCATCATAGACCTTGCTATTGGCAACGGTACTTAAAGTCAGCGCTTTTGGTGTGATCACGCCGTCATGGCTGTCCACCAGCAGCACTTCATAGTTATTACCACCATTGCCATCGCGGATGCTATAGCCGCCATTTACCAGCACGGTTTTGCCCGTTCCGGCATTTTTATCGGCAAAGGACTGGGTCAGGCCAACCACACTGTCACCACGCACACGGCCGGTAATGCTTGGTTTGCCTGCCGCAGTCAGCTTGCCATCATATTCCTTGCTGGCAGCAGTGGCCGTCAGGGTTAACAGTTTTTTGTTGATGACAAAATCACCCGCCACAAAAGACAGGTCATAGCCATTCTGGCCAGAATACAAACCACCCACCTGCAGGCTATAGGTACCCGCATTGCGTGCGCCAATGGCCGTACCGCTATAGCTTTCTATGCCAAGAATCTTGCTGAAATCCGCCGCTTCGGACAAGCTATAGCTGCCACCATTAAAGGCCGTACCATCATAGGTTTTACTGCCACCACCGGTAACGGTTAATGGTTTAAGGAAGCCTCTGAGCAACGGGCCTGTCTGGCCTTCATAAATACGCCATGTAGCGCCAGTACCACCTTGCGTGGTTATGCCCCAGCTGCCATAGCTGGCCACCTGCGTGCTTTGCGCGGTAGTCAGGCCAGTATTGGTAGCACCGGATACACCACTACCTGCACTGGACAGCCCGGATGTCTCGGTATTCCAGAAGTTGTTGCTGACGGCGGCGGTATCGTTATAACCAACCAGTCCGCCTTTAAAACTACTGCTACCATTTACCTGTGCTGATGAATAATTATTGCTGACGGTAGAACCGGAGTTGTAATTCTGGCCAACCACTCCGCCAAAATCAAAACTGGTGCTGGATACCGAACCGGCTGCACTGTTATAGCGTACCAGACTAAGGCCGGAAGACGACTGGTTTAAACCGACGATCCCACCTGCGGCAAAGCCTGCACTACTCACACTGCCGGCAAAATAATTGGCTACAACTTGCGCAAGACCATTGTTACGCCCACCATTACGGCCAACCAGGCCACCGACAACGCCACCACTGCCGGTTGCCGTCACATTTGCAGTACTGTAGTTTTTGTATAGCAGTGCCGAACCCCTTAAGGTCACACCATCATTCTGGCCTACCAGGCCACCCACATAAGAAAGCCCGGTCACGCTGCCGCTGACACGGTTACTCAGCACATAGGCGTTTGCAGCATCGCCACGGTTACGCCCGGCCAGGGCGCCAACATAACTTTTACCACTAATATTCACATTGCTTAAGTCAATATTTCGCAAGGTGCTATTTTGGCTAGCCCCTATCAGGCCCACATAATCAGTGCTGGGACGATTGATGGTTAAGGATGAAATACGGTGCCCCAGGCCATCTACAATCCCGGTGAATGGTGTGACATCTGCCCCTATAGGCACAAAGCCAGCCCCACTGTTCCAGCCTGCACTGATGCTGGCATCAATATCATTACCCAGCACATAGTTACCGGCCAGGTCACTGCTGAGCGCCTGTAAGGCATTCACATCGCGGATGACGGTATAGGCTGTGCCATTCAAGCTAAAACCACTGGCAGCACCATTCAGGCTCACTTTCGCGCCATAACTCACCGTGTAGCCGTCCGTCCCCACAGGTGCTACCAGCGCCAGGGTACGATCCGTGGCCAGCGTGGTGTCGGCATTAAAATTAATACCCCTGTCAGCACTCAGGTTGCTATCAGCATTTAAGCCAAGTGCCTGGTTCACATTAATCGTATAACCTGTCACATCAATTAAATCACTGGCACCCAGCGTACCGGCCAGCACAACTGTACTGCTGCTCTGGCTCTTGTCCCCCACCAGCACAATGCGGCCACCATTCACCCCAATTTCACTGGCCTGGATATTACCAGTACTTTGTACCAGCCCGGCCACCGTGGAAGACTGGGTAATATTGCCGCTGTTGATATCCATCTGGTCGGCATTGATTAAACTGGCATTACCGCCAGTAGCGGTAATGCTGCCGCTGTTTTTGACAGTCGGTGCCAGCAGCGATACCGAACCCGCCGTGGCGGTTAAAGAACCTTTGTTATCAATGCTGCCAGTGGCG
>JASLIR010000274.1 GCA_030152125.1 Alkanindiges sp. | reverse complement strand
AACAAAACCCGGGTGAACAGCTCTGCCAAAACCAATTAACGTATAAGTTTATGATTAAGCAGGCGATATAGCCTGCTTTTTTATTGTCGCACTTACTGCTTGAATCCAGCCAATACAGAAAATATACGCTTGGCACGTTTTGCCAATATTTGAACTGGTCAGTTTGCTAATATCATCCCTTCATTGCAAACACACATTATTTTTATAAAACCTGACTGGAGCATCCCATGAAACAGCCCCTTAACATCGCAGGGATTGAAGGATTTATTGACGGCGAAGGTAGTGAAACGATTGTCATGATCCACGGCTGGCCAGACACATGGCAGGTGTGGGATGCACAAATTGCCTATTTTAAGCAACACTACCGCTGCGCATATTTTACCCTGCCCGGTTTTGCAGCACAGGACACCCAGGCTTATTCATTCCAGCAAGTCATCGAAACTATTCGTGATGTGGTGAATGCAGCCAGTCCGGATAAACCGGTTATTTTAATGTTGCACGACTGGGGCTGTTTTTATGGTTACCAGTACGCGCTGCAATACCCGGAGCGTGTCAGCAAAATTATTGGTGTGGATGTAGGTGACGCACACAGCAAGCGCTTTGCCCGTGGCCTGACACCCAAGGATATTGCCATTATCATGTCCTACCAGTTACCACTGGCAGCAGCTTATAAGCTGGGCGGGAAAATTGGCCAGCGTCTGGCACATGGGGTTGCCAGGGTATTAAAAGCCCCTGCTGATCCGGCCAGCATCACCAGCAATAAAGGCTACCCTTATTATGTGCGCTGGGCAAATGCACTGGGCGGCTTTAAGGATGCCATTGACCAGCCTTTCCAGTGCCCGATGTTTTATATTTATGCCAGGCAAAAGCCTATTATGTTCCACTCCCGCAAATGGGCACGGGATTTGGCCGAGCAGGACGGCAATAAAGTACAGGCCTTTGACACCTCACACTGGGTGATGATTGAAGATGCCAGTGGCTTTAATCAGGCAGTGCATGACTGGCTAAATGCCTAAACTAAACCGCTTTAGGGCTGCGTAGTGGCAAGATACTCAATTTGCGCAATCGCAGCCTGCATTTTTTGCCGTGCCGAGGAATTGGCAGAATGTACCTGCATGACTGGCGGCTTAAAGTTACTGCTGACCACCGCCTCTTCTATCCAGAGCAATACATCATAGCCGGTACCATGCTCATCGTCCCCCAGGTCATGGTCCAGGCTGATTTCAGTAACCAGCCCGCCTTGCAATAAGGCAATGGCCTCTTCCGGCCAGTACACCCGTTGCCAGCCTTCGGGCGTAATGCGCTCATCATCCAGATAAACTTTCATGATTCGCCTCAGCCGTTTTTGCCTGAGGCTTTATCAGCATTTAATTTTTTTGCCAAACGCCTGTCCATTAACCGAAATAAGGGTCTTGCCAGTTTAATGACTGTGCCGGGTGCGGCAGTTAAGGCCACATGTGCAATGGCACCGCTGGAGCTGGATACCCGGTATGGCTTGTCACGCACAGCTTTCACCAGCCAGCCCGCAGCTTCGCTGGCACCCATCATGGGCAAGTGCTTGTAAATGTCGGTACGGCCGGACATTGGGGTGCGTACCATCGGGAAATATACAATGCTGACCTTAATGCCTTTATCCCCCATTTCCAGCGACAGCGAACGGGAAAATGACTCTAATGCCGACTTACTGGCCAAATAAGCAGAAAATAAAGGAATTGGCACTTGGGTGGACATGGTGGAGACATTCACTACCTGCCCGGCACGATTGGCTAAGAAATGCGGTAGTAAAGCCAGTGTCAAACGCACTGGTGCGGTGTAGTTCATCTGCATGGTGCGCTCATAGTCATGCAGACGGTCCAGCGCTTCACTGATCGGCCGGCGGATAGAGCGTCCTGCATTGTTCACCAGGGCATCCACACGCGGATGCTCCTGTAAAATCTGCGCCACCGTTTCCTGAACCTGTTCATCACTGGTTAAATCCACCGGGTAAATCCATGCCTCGCCACCCTGCGCCTGAATGGCCTGCTGCACCCGCTCCAGCTCATCCCGGCGGCGTGCCAACAGGCAAACCCTGGCACCCAGTTGCGCCATCTGGTAGGCCGCCTGCTCCCCAATACCACTGGATGAACCGGTTAAAACAATGGTCTGCCCTGCCAGTGCGCTTTTTGAGATTGAGCTGTTTGCCATGATGTTTGCCCCAAACTGATGAATCCTGCGTTATCGCTATATCCAGTGGCAGCTACCCTGCCCGACGGTCAATATACTCGATATAACCGCGTCCCTGAATGGCTTTACCGCCATACTGGCCGTCATAATGGTAAGCACCCACATAACCACTGCCAAGACCATAGGTAAATGGCGTATCTACGCTGCCATTAATTGTCAGCAGGGTTGTACCATCATGGCTTTTAATCAGCCAGCGGAAGGTTTGCGGCAGGCGCATACTCACCCCATCCGGCGCTATGGCAGGCTGTGGCTGGTAAGTCAGCACTTCAAACTCGGCGCTATAACTGTGGTTGTACTGGTTTAAGCCACGCAAAAAAGCCTTGCTGACAATTTTTACATCATTCAGACGGGTATCATTCAGCAACAACTGGGTATTTTCATCCAGGTTGATAATCTGGTAAGTGAAAAAATCCAGTGGTACTTTTAAATGGCTGGGAATCGG
>JASLIR010000249.1 GCA_030152125.1 Alkanindiges sp. | reverse complement strand
ATCCAGTTTTGCAGCCACACCGGTTGATTTCTCCCAGTTGGTGCAGAATGTAACGCCTTCGGTAGTTATTGTAAAAGTCACCAAAAAACTGACGCAGGACGAGATCATGCAGCAGCAAATGCCGGATTTGCTGCGCCGCTTCTTTGGTAACAATATTCAGATACCTAACCAGCGGGTTCCACAGGAACAAAGTGCCTATGGCAGCGGCTTTTTTATCAGCAAGGATGGTTATATTCTGACCAATCATCATGTGATTGATAATGCCAATAAAGTAACAATTGCATTTAGTGACCGCCGCGAACTGGATGCCGAGGTGGTTGGCAGTGATGCACGTACCGATGTAGCGGTATTAAAGGTAAAAGGCGATAACTTCCCGGCATTAAAAATAGGTAATCCGGACACCCTGAAAGTAGGTGAGCCTGTACTGGCAATCGGTTCCCCTTTTGGTTTTGACTATTCGGCCTCTGCCGGTATTGTCAGTGCCAAGTCACGTACCATGTCGCGTGAAACGGCAGTGCCTTTTATTCAAACCGATGCTGCCTTAAACCCTGGTAATTCTGGTGGACCATTATTCAACCAGAATGGTGAGGTGGTGGGTGTGAACTCGCGCATTTTTAGTGGTACCGGTGGCTACATGGGTTTGTCTTTCTCCATTCCGATTGATGTGGCCATGGATGTGGTTGATCAAATCCGTTCAACTGGAAAAGTATCCCGCGCCTATTTAGGGGTTATGCTACAGGATATCGACCGTAATCTGGCGGAAGCCTATAACCTGTCACGTCCGGAAGGTGCCTTGATTACCCAGGTATCCGCGGATACACCTGCAAGCAAGGCTGGACTGAAGGCTGGAGATATTGTGCTGGCCTATAATGGTACGGCAATTAGTCGCACAGCCGACCTGATTAACTTTATTAATCGTGCGCGTCCAAACCAGTCGGCAAACCTGAGCGTGCAACGTAATGATAAGCCCCTGGCATTAAAAGTAACTTTTAGTAACGCGCCGGATGATACGCCAGCGGCGGAAAATGTGAAAACTAATGAAGGCAAGGGACCTTCTTTAGGGATGCAGTTGCGAGATTTAACACCAGTTGAACGTGACCGCCTTAAAGTAAGTGGCGTGGTTATTGCTGATGTATTGCCATCCGGCTTGGCTGCGCGAGCAGGCTTGCAACCGGGAGACTTAATTACCCAGTTAAATAATCAGGATGTAGGCAATACTGCCGACTTATTGAAGGTAATACGTGGCCTGCCTGCAAATAAGGTGGTCCGGGTTGCTATTGTGCGTGACAGTCTGCCGATGATTCTGGGACTACGCATAGAATAAGGTGGTAAGTATTATTCTTTTGTTACTTGTCGGACATGGTGATGTGCATGCTGAATCATTAATGCTATAATTTTTTGCACTTTTTTAGATTTTCTTAAATTTAAATTAAGATAGTTTAATTTTTGAAAGCAGTCGAAAAATTCTAAGCTGGTATGATAAGGCATGCGGTTGCATGTGGTTTGAGTGTTAAAGAGCGAGTACCTGTTTGTTGGCAAATCAAACGATTAAAAGAAGATCGCACCTACAAGTGCAGATGGCATCCATACATGCCTTGTACATGCGAGAGTTACTAACCCGCTTTGGTCATTACCGGTTAGGCTATGTATGGGCCATTATTGAGCCGGGTCTACTTATTTTTCTGAAAACGATTTTTTTTACTGCTGTGTTTGGCCGGGTTATTGCTGGCATGAGCTATGGCATGTTTCTTGTTAATGGTATTTTGCCTTTTTTTATGATTATGCGTTCTGCAACCCGGGCTCTGGGCGCTGTAGAGGCTAACAGGGGCCTTTTTATTTATCGGGCTGTGCGTCCGATTGATACTGTGCTTGCGCGTACCTTGCTGGAAGCTTCGCTGTACTTTAACCTGTATATTTTATTTATGCTTGGTTTGGCCTGGTGGGGGGAGCCCATTAGCCTCAGTAACATTCCCATGCTATTTTTGACATGGGCAACACTGTTCCTGTTTGGTTTGGGTTTTTCTATTATCTTTTTGGTATTAGGTAGTTTTTCCAAAGAGCTCAGCAAGTTTATTGGTTCCTTCACCATCGTTTTATATATTATGTCTGGCATTATGTATTCAGTGCGTGCCCTGCCGCCGGAGTTTCAGCAGATTGTATTGTGGAACCCGATTGTGCATGGCGTTGAAATTATCAGACACTGTGTGCATCCCGCTTATCCGGATGACCATGTCAGTTACTGGTATTTGCTGGAATCGACGATAATCGTTCTTTTCTTCGGGTTGTTCTTTTATAAAACCCGTGAAAAAAGAATGCTAACTATCAAGTAGTGTGAAGTTATGATTGTATTGGATAATCTGACCAAGTCATATGTCACCCCTAAAATGGGCAGGCATTATGTATTCAAAAATTTGTGTGCAGAGATGCCAGCAGGTACAAATATTGCGCTTCTGGGAGAGAATGGCGCGGGCAAAAGTACTTTATTGCGGATTATTGGCGGTATTGATTTCCCTGATACTGGTACGGTTAAAGCAAATGGAAGGATCTCCTGGCCGGTTGGCTTGGTTGGTGGTTTCCAGGGTAGCCTGACAGGCCGGCAAAATGTACGCTTTGTATGCCGTTTAAACTCCCAGTCTGACCAGATTGAAGAAAAAATCAGATTTGTAGAAGACTTTGCTGAGTTGGGCAAATATTTTGATATGCCGGTTAAAAGCTACTCCTCCGGTATGAAGTCACGTTTGTCATTCGGTTTAAGTATGGCTTTCGAGTTTGACTATTACCTGCTGGATGAGGTAGGAGCTGTAGGGGATGCACGGTTTAAAGCCAAAAGTGAGGCCTTGCTGAAGGATTTGCATAGTCGCGCTGGTCTGATCATGGTTTCTCATAACCTGAAGTCTCTAAGCCGGTTATGTGATGTGGCTTTCCTGCTGAAAGGCGGCAAGGCTGAGTTTTTTGAAGATGTAAATCATGCCATAAAGGTATACGAAGATTATGCGCTTAAAAAATAATAGTCTGCTCAATATATGGCTGCCTGTTTCTGTAATATTTCTGCCATTGCTGCTGGTTGCTGTTTATCTGTTCGGCTTTGCACAGGATCGATATGTCAGTGAATCTATTGTGGTGGTAAAGCAGGTTGGAGAGACTGCTACGCCGGATATGGGGGGGCTTGGCGCCTTGCTAGGTACTGATAGTACCAGTGTTGAGGATTCCCGCTATCTGAAGCAATATGTAGAATCTTTCGATATGTTGCAAAACCTGGATAAGACGCTGCATTTTAAGCAGGCTTTCAAGGGCGATGGATATGATGAAATTTTCCAGTTGGATGCTGATGCTTCGCGCGAAAAAATGCTGAAATATTACAACAAGCGTATTAGCGTTGAGCTTGATGAGACGACTTCTTTGCTCACCATTCGTACCGAAGGATTTACCCCGGAATTTGCCTTAAAATTTAATAATGCGGTGCTGGCGGAAAGTGACCGCTTTGTAAATGCGATTTCCCAGCAGGTAGCGCGTGAACAATTGAAGTTTTCTGAAAGTCAGTATACCGATGCAACAAACCGCCTGACCAAGTCCAGGGAAGAGGTATTGCAGTACCAAAACAATAACCAGATGCTCGATCCACAATCCAATGCAGAGGCG
>JASLIR010000479.1 GCA_030152125.1 Alkanindiges sp. | reverse complement strand
TGCACCAGGGTTGCCAGCCGGTTTTACCGGTAAGGCTCAGGTTGGCGTCTACTACTATGGCGACGACGATGAGTTTGTTACTACTGGTAGCAAGGATTTCAACTTCCGTCATGCCACTTTGGGTGTAAGCCATCCGCTGGGTGAAACAGGTGCTACCTGGAGCCTGGACATGATTTTTGGTGGTTATGACCGTATGGAAGTAAAACAGAAAAACAAGGCCGTGTTGGGTTTAAGCTACGCGTTCTAATCGTTTAGAACGAATAGGGGGTAAAAAAGGCTGACAATGTCAGCCTTTTTTAATGCCCGCGTACCGCAAGACTCAAATGGCTGGAGAACCACGGTAACTGAGTGCCTCGGTCAGGTGTACGGCCTGAATCTGCTCGCTATTGCCCAGGTCAGCAATGGTACGGGCAACACGTAATACCCGGTGATAAGCACGGGCGGATAAACCCAGCCGGGTTTGTGCCATACGGATAATCTGCTGTTCGGCTTCACCCAGACTGGCATGCTGGTCCAGCCCCTGTGGTGTTAGATGTGCATTTTGAAAGCCTTGCCTGTGTTGCTGGCGTTCAATGGCTGTCATCACCCGTGACCGGATGTTGGCAGAAGCTTCCCCGGCAGCTTTATTCTGTAGGTCGGCGGCGGGTAGGGCAGGCACTTCAATATGCAGGTCAATCCGGTCCAGCAAGGGGCCGGATAAGCGGCCACGGTAGCGATTAATCATATCCGGGCTGCATTTGCAGCGATTCCCCGGGTCGGAGGCATAACCGCAGGGGCAAGGGTTCATGGCGGCAATCAGTTGAAAATTGGCGGGAAAAGTAATTTGCCGGGTAGCGCGGGAAATTACCACTTCCTTGGATTCCAGTGGTTGCCGGAGTACCTCTAACACGCGGCGATCAAATTCCGGTAACTCATCCAGAAATAATACCCCGTGATGTGCCAGGCTGATTTCTCCGGGTTTGGGCTGCGAACCGCCGCCAACCAGCGCAGCAGCAGATGCAGTGTGATGCGGTGAGCGAAAAGGGCGCTGACCATAGGTGATACTGGTATTTGCCACCGAATAGATACTGGCGACTTCCAGGCTTTGGTCATCATTTAAAGGCGGCAGAATACTGGGCAGGCGTGAAGCCAGCAAGGTTTTGCCAGTGCCAGGCGGTCCGGCAAATAACAGCGAGTGACCCCCAGCAGCAGCAATTTCCAGTGCACGGCGTGCCTGATGCTGGCCTTTAACATCGGCCATATCGGGCAGGTTCTGGCTTTGCTCCTGCCAGGTGCCAATGGTTTTTTGCAGGATTTCTATCCCCTGCAAGTGCGAGCAAATCTGCTTTAAGGTTGAGGCCGCATAAATTTCGGCATTAGGCAGTCGGGCTGCTTCGTTGGCGTTTTGTGAGGGCACATACACAGGGCGGCCCGCCTGGTGACTGGCCCGCGCCAAAGCCAGTACACCGTGCACAGCCCGCAAATCGCCATTTAAAG
Organism: Alkanindiges sp.; assembly: GCA_030152125.1. Taxonomy (GTDB): domain Bacteria; phylum Pseudomonadota; class Gammaproteobacteria; order Pseudomonadales; family Moraxellaceae; genus JASLIR01. Next base: position 3,074 of record JASLIR010000479.1, on the reverse strand, counting down.
CCAGCTCGCCGGCAAATTCTTTGTCAATAAGGCTGGCCGGGTCAATTTGCCCACTGGCTGCCAGAATACCCAGTGCAATCGGTAAATCCAGGCGTGAGCCGTCTTTGGGCAAGTCGGCTGGGGCAAGGTTAATGGTTAAGCGCCGGTTAGGAAACTCAAAGCCGCTGTTTAAAATGGCAGAGCGTACGCGGTCTTTGCTTTCCCGTACGGCTGCTTCCGGTAGGCCTACAATGGTGAGTGCCGGCAGTCCCTGGCTTAAATGAACTTCAACCTGTACCTCAGGAGCCGCCAGACCCATGGCGGCGCGCGTCAATACAATTGCAAGCGACATATTTTTCCCTTAAAACTTATGTTTTATATGGTCTTATGATAGAGCATCCAGGCGTTGCTGTATTTGTTCGATTTGTGAATTTAATTCGCGAATGGTTTGCCGTGCTTCATGCAGCAGAACCTGCTGGCGTTCCAGTTCTTCACGGCTGACCAGATCCATGCGGGTAATGCTTTCTGACAGCAAGGCCCGCAAGTTTTTTTCCAGATCTTCTTTCGGTTGTTGTAGCTGTTGCAGGATGGATTGCAGGAGATGCTCTAACATGGTGATTTTGTGCTCCAAAATGGTGCTTATGAAATAAGCAGTGAAATGCCACGATAAATGCTGGTAAAAAAGCTTAACAAAGATAATTGATTCGTAACGTTTAATCTCAAATTGATATAAAAAGCGAACAAAGCAGAAACGTTAGCAACATTTTGATACGTAGCATTTTGAAACATATGTGTGCATTATAGTTTCAGGGATGCAGGCGCGTTGTGCCCAATACTGATGCACTTTTGCAGTGCGTATTGGTCAATATCATTTGCATTGTTACCTTTTATGCTCGAGGAGATTACCATGAAAGCATTAAAACACGTTACTTTAGCAACTGCCATGCTGGCCAGTATTGGCGCTGCCCACGCCAAGGATGTCATTAGTATTCCAGGTGTAACTACTACAGGTAATGTAACCTTATCAACAGATTACCGCTTTCGTGGTATTTCCCAGACCAGTAATAATCCGGCTATTCAGGGGGCTATTAACTTTAACCATGAGTCCGGTTTATATGCTGGGGTATGGGGTTCTAATGTGGATGGCCTAGGCTCTTCGGAAATGGATGTCACCCTGGGTTATGCCACCAAATTAAACCTGATTCCAAATGTGGATACCACACTGGATGTTGGTTATATCCGTTATGGTTATTTTGGTTCAGGCAAAAAAGTGCCAACTGCAAATAATGGTAATGTAGAACCTGATTATAATGAAGTTTTTGCCAAGTTAGGCGTGGCTAATACCATCATCAAGGGTGACAACCTGGTAGGCGGGGTAAACTACTCCAATGATTATGTTAACGAGTCAGATGATTACTGGTACCTGAGTGCCAACTATACGGCACCTATTGCAGATACCGGTTTTGGCCTGGTAGCTGGTGTAGGCTATAATGCCTTTAAAAACAAAGCAAAAATGCAGCAGGCTATAGGTGGTGATGGTCATGATGATAATTATATCGACTATAAGGTAGGCGCCAACTTTGGTGTACAGGGTTTAACCGCTGAAGTAGCCTGGGTAGATAACAACATCGACAGCAGTAACAAAATCCATGATGGCACCGTACAATTTAGCCTGAGTAAATCATTCTAAGTTCACGAGCCAGCTGAAATAATGTATAAAGAAGGTCGCGCCAGCGGCCTTTTTTATTTCCCCCAAATCAAACTGTTGGCACGTTTTTTGAACATAACTTTCACTGGTTAAATTTTACCTGAGGTGTTTTAACATGAAACTTGTAACCGCTGTGGTAAAACCTTTCAAGCTGGACGATGTGCGTGAAGCATTGTCCGAAATTGGTGTGCAAGGTATTACTGTAACTGAAGTAAAAGGCTTCGGCCGTCAGAAAGGACACACTGAGCTGTATCGTGGTGCCGAGTATGTGGTTGACTTTCTTCCAAAAGTAAAAATTGAAATTGCGGTGCGTGATGACATGGTTGATCCGGTTATCGAAGCTGTAACCCGCGTTGCCAGCACTGGTAAAATTGGTGATGGTAAAATTTTCGTAAGCAACCTCGAGCAGGTAATCCGCATCCGTACCGGTGAAACTGGTCCTGATGCAGTGTAACGATGGCATGGTCTTTGCTGTGACTAAAACAACTCATTGATCCTGTTTTGGGGGAAAATACAATGAAACAAGTGTTACTCGCGTTAGGATTAGCCAGCGCACTTTTGACCTCGACAGTTGCATGGGCAGAAGAGCCGGCGGCTGATCAAGGTACTGCAACTGCGGTAGCAGCTGCACCAGCAACGGATACAACGGCAGCTACTGCACCGGAAGCGCCTGCAACTGAAGCAGCGCCAGCCGCTGAAGCGGCACCGGCTGCTGCCACTGCTCCTGCTGAAGAGGCGGCACCTGCTGCTGAGGCACCTAAAGCAGATAGTGGGGATACAGCGTGGATTCTGACCTCTACCGCCCTGGTGCTGTTAATGACCATTCCTGGTCTGGCACTGTTTTACGGTGGTATGGTACGCAAGAAAAACGTACTGAGCATAATGATGCACAGCCTGTCAGCTACCATTCTGGTTAGCCTGGTGTGGGTAGTCGTTGGTTATAGCCTGGCATTTGCTGGCACTGGTGCTTACATTGGTGATCTTTCCAAGGCATTACTCAATGGCGTTGCGTTTGATGCCTTAAGCGGAACCATCCCGGAAAGCCTGTTTGTTATTTTCCAGATGACCTTTGCCATCATTACCGTTGCCATTATGAGCGGCTCTGTTGCTGACCGTATGAAATACTCTGCATTTGCACTGTTTATCGTACTGTGGGTGATTGCAGTGTACGCGCCGATTACCCACTGGGTATGGGCTGCTGACGGCTGGTTGTTTAAAGCTGGTGCGCTGGACTTTGCTGGTGGTACGGTTGTACACATTAACTCTGGTGTGGCTGGTCTGGTTGCTGCTTATGTACTGGGCAAGCGTATCGGTTTTGGCAAAGAAGCAATGGCGCCACACAACCTGACTCAAACCGTGATTGGTGCAAGCCTGCTGTGGGTTGGCT
>JASLIR010000477.1 GCA_030152125.1 Alkanindiges sp. | reverse complement strand
CTTTTTGCTGACACAAACCCAGCAGGTACATGCAGTGATTGGTGGCGATAATGACCAGCCGCAATTATTAACTGCGGTCTGCCAGCAGGCCGATGTGCTGGTACACGAAGCTACTTTTACACAAGCAGCACTTAACAAAGTAGGTACGTCACATATGCATAGTTCGGCAGCCATGGTGGCAAGGTTTGCCCAGCAGGTTCAACTGCCAAACCTGATCCTCACCCATTTTAGCCCACGCCATCATGATGAGCAGGGACAGCGGGAATTATGGGATGATGCAGCCCGGCACTATCAGGGCCAGCTATTTTTAGCAGCTGATTTTGATGAATACGAGCTAAAATCCGGCGCACAGCTGGCCAGAACCAGCACGGGGCTGCCCTGGGGAAAGCAGGCTGCCGGGTTGTCGTAACTAGCCTGGGTGCGCCTGCAATCGGGCTTTAACCGCTTCCAGAATCTGCAACCGCGCAGCCTTTTTATCGTTGCTGGCAATTACATGCCACGGTGCAGCCGGTGTACCGGTATAAGCCAGCATGTCCGCTGCTGCCTGTAAATAATCATCCCATTTGTCGCGGTTGCGCCAGTCGTCTTCAGTCAGTTTAAAACGCTTGTGCGGAGTTTCCTTGCGTGCATCAAAACGCGCCAGTTGCTCATCCTTGCCAATAGCCAGCCATAATTTGACAATCACAATACCACGGCTGGTCAGCTGTGTTTCAAACTGGTTTATCTCATGGTAAGCACGCTGCCACTCCACCGGCTCGGCAAATCCCTCCAGCCGCTCCACCAGTACCCGGCCATACCAGGAACGGTCAAAAATACTGATGCCACCTGCCTTGGGCATTCTGGTCCAGAAGCGCCACAGGTAAGGCCGCCGCAGCTCATAGCTTTCCGGCGCTGCAATGCTGTGAATCTCATATTCCCGGGGGTCAAACGGCTTTACAATACGTCGGATGGCGCCGCCCTTGCCCGCAGCATCCATCCCTTCAAACACCACCACCACCGAAGACTGCTTGCACTGCTGGCGTACTAATCTGGCAATCTGCTTTTGCAGCTTTTTCAGGCTTACCTTATAGCCTTCTTTTTCAATATTCTCGCTTGCGGGTGCCAGTAACTGCAGTGGAATTTCTACGCTGGGCCAATGCGGTAAAGCAGGTGTTTCCAAAGGTGCTGGTGCTTTTAAGGTATCCAGTACCAGATGGGCAAACTTCAAATCACGCTCGTCGTCGTCTTCACCATCTATTTCATACCAGTCGGCACTAAAACGGCGGCGCCATTGCTGAATCTGCTCATACTGCTTTTGGCTGCGCCAGTCCAGCCCGTGTAACTGCTGCCATTTCTGTGCACTGGGGTCCAGCGCATCAAGCCGCTCCTGCAAACAACTCCAGCCAATATCAAACCAGCACTTTAGTACATCCACACCATTATCTTTTAAATAGCGTTCAAATTGCTGCATCTGCATCACATAGTCATCAAACACCTGTTCGGTCAGCCCGGTGGCATTTTGCCGCATGGCAGCTTCCAGCAAATCTCCATACCAGTTGCCAAATAAAACTACCAGTTGCCCCTTGCCGGGAATATGCCCCGCATAGGGATGCCAGAATGCCTGATTTGGTTTTAGGGGACTGGTTAGCCCGGCACGTACCAGCAGATAACGCGGGTCCATCCACTCACGCAACTGGGTTAAGGCCTCACCCTTACCAGCCATTTCAATACCGCTTACCAGCACCAGCACGCCACGCCCGTCTTTGTACTGTGCCTGATTGCGTAGCTGAAACTGTGCCTCTATCAGGGCCAGACGCAAATTCTCAGTTTCAACATGGCTTAGCTGGTTTAGCGGCTTGTCAGACACATTTTTCATTGTTCAATCCTTTATAAGCTTTGCAAAAATATTGCAAATATGAGTATGCTTGATCGATTTATTTTGGCCAGTTATTTTTTATGTCTACAGTAGAATCTTTATCTCATCAATTATTACGCTATAAAAGACTGAAGTTTCACCATAACAGGCCACTCACCAACAAGATCATCAAGGTACAGCGCTGGCAAATCCAGCGTATGAAAACTATGCATGCGGAACTATTTAACCAGCCCGGTCATCGCGCATTAGCCGGGTTCCTGCTCAAACGCCTGTATAGCCTTAAAGACATGCGGCGACTGGCACATCAATTAAACAAGGCCCTGACTGAACATATCAAACTGGAAAAGTTTTTGCCGGAATCCGTTCGTGCCACCGCTGAGCTGGGGCTTGAACTCGCCTTCATCACGCTTTACCTAGACGAACAAATAGCCATCTATTGCCTGTCTCATGGGGATTTGGAACTTACCGAAGACATTCTCTGTACCGCATCGCTAGAACTTGATCATTTCAAAATGCGCCAGCAACAACTCATGCTGTTAACACGCTTCGGCGAAGCCTTACATGCTTTTGGTAAATCCTTTTTAATCCAGAGTGCGTTTAAACTTGCCAAGCGCACCGCCTATAACCGTGGATTCAGTGTGTTATATGATTATCTGGACGAAGGCTTTCATGCGGTAAAAGCAGCTCCTTCTGCCCAGCAGTTCTTTGCTGAATTCACGGCGCAGGAAGCAATACTGATGCAACGGGTGAAAGATGGCTATCCCAATCCATTTCAATCCATGCTCAAAAGTCCGGTTGCGCCTGTCTAACAATCCGTTTTTTGTCAAAAAAATCAGGTATGCTTATGGCATTTTCCACTGCATACCTGATTGAAGATGTCAAAATTTGCACCGCTGCAAGAACAGCTTGATCATTATTACGCACTGCAACACCACCAGAACGAGGTGATTGCCAAACGCCTTCAGGACGTCCAGAACTGGCAAAAACAGCGTATGAAATATACCCATGAGGTATTTTTTTCAGTGCCGGAACATCACCTGATGACACAATACTTCCTGAATCGCCTGTATGGCGGCTCGGATTTCAATATTCTGGCCAAACAGATTGACCGCATTATCCGCAACGCAGGCATTGTGGAAAAAATTATTCCAGCCTCGGCCATTCGTACCGGCTTTGCAGCAGTGGGGCTGGCAGTGCTGGCTATCCGTCTGGATGAGGAAATTGCCATCGATGTACTGAACACCTATGGGGCAGATGAGCCACTAACGGATGACATCATGCGTCAGACCTACCTTAAGCTGGATCAGGCAGCAGAACGAAACCATCAAATGGACCTGCTGGATGAGCTTAGCCTCAGTCTGGACAAATATGTACGTTCGGCACTGGTTAAAAGCGCCTTTAAAATGTCCAGGGGCATGGCCTATAAATATAAAATCGATCCCCTGTACGAATTTATTCAGGAAGGCTTTGATGCCATGAAACCACTAGGTTCAGCTGAAGAGTTTGTAAAAATTTTTAGTAGCGAAGAGCGGCATATTATTACCAAGGTGCATGCTGGTGATCCACTGCCGTTTAGCATTCGCTCTTCTTTTGCTATAGCAGCTGCAACACCGGCATTGGCAGCTACCTCCCAAGCCTGATCGCACGTAGTCCCTGTGGCATTTATGAACAAATGCCGCTGTTTTTACTGTTGATGCCTGCATCTGCCGGGAAAATCTGGCATGATCGGGCACAAGCCTTTAACACCTGAACGGGCAGGGCCTAAACGGACCTGAACATGGAGTGACACTGATGTCTGATAGCAATCAAGCAGCCAACAATACAAGCAGCGATAATTCACAGCCGCAAACCGGCAGTGCAGACAGTGCAAAACCCACCAGTCCCTTTTTAAACCAGCCTTTGCCGCAAGGCACCCCACAAGGCCAGCAACAAAGCCTGCAACAGGGTAACAGCCAGCCAGCACCCGGCCAGACCACCCATTTTGGTTACACAACAGTAGCCATGGAAGATAAACAGCAAAAAGTGGCAGAAGTTTTTCATTCGGTAGCCAGCAAATACGATTTGATGAACGATTTGATGTCCTTTGGCATTCACCGTTTGTGGAAGCGCTTTGCCATCAGCCTGTCCGGGGTACGCCGTGGTCAAAAGGTACTGGATATTGCCGGCGGCACTGGTGACCTGGCCAAAGCCTTTAGCCGTGAGGTTGGCCCTACCGGCCGGGTAACACTGTCCGATATTAATGAATCCATGCTGAATGTAGGCCGTGACCGCTTGATTGATGCCGGCTGTACCAATGTGGATTTTGTACTGGCCAATGCGGAAAACCTGGAACCGTTTGCCGATGAAAGTGTTGACCTTGTGACCATCAGCTTTGGCCTGCGTAATGTGACGGATAAAGATGCCGCCTTGCGCAGCATGTACCGCGTGTTAAAACCGGGTGGCCGTTTGCTGGTGCTGGAGTTTTCCAAGCCCATTTTCGAACCGCTGTCGCGTTTGTACGACATGTATTCCTTTACTGCCCTGCCATTAATGGGCAAGCTGGTAGCCAATGACTCGGAAAGCTACCGCTATCTGGCCGAATCCATCCGTATGCATCCGGATCAGCGCACCTTAAAACAGATGATGGAAAACGCCGGTTTCCACAGCTGTGACTATCACAACCTGACAGGTGGTATTGTGGCACTGCACCGTGGCTTTAAATAAGCCATGGATTTAAATAGCTAAGGCCTGTTTGTTGCAGGCCATCCCCGGCAACCTTTTTAAGGAGCAAGACCCATGTGGGCTGTACTGGCACTGAGTGCTGTAGAAAGCATGTTCAACCGCTGGATTGATCTGGATGCCGCCACCCGCATGCAACTGAATCAGTTACAGGGCAAAATGCTGCGTGTGGTGATAGACA
>JASLIR010000228.1 GCA_030152125.1 Alkanindiges sp. | reverse complement strand
AAAGGACTTAGTGCCTGCTTCTGGTGCCTAAAAAAGCACAGTGCCATAAACACAAAAAAGCCGGAAGCATTGGTTAGCAATGCATTCCGGCTTTTATATCAAGGCACCCTAGGGCACCTTGATGCAGCTGCTATTAACAGCTGTAGTACATTTCAAACTCAACTGGGTGAGTTGTAGTATTCAGGCGACGAACATCTTCCATTTTCAGGTCGATGAAAGCATTAATAGCTTCTTCAGTGAATACGCCACCTTTCAACAGGAACTCATGGTCAGCTTTCAGTGCATCCAGTGCCATTTCCAGGCTGTGTGCCACTGTAGGAATCTTGGCTTCTTCTTCCGGAGGCAAGTCATACAGGTTTTTGTCAGCAGCTTCGCCTGGGTGAATCTTGCTCTGGATACCGTCCAGACCAGCCATCAGCAATGCAGCAAATGCCAGATACGGGTTAGCTGTAGAATCCGGGAAACGTGCTTCAATACGTTTAGCTTTAGGGCTGGAAACGTAAGGAATACGAATTGACGCAGAGCGGTTTTTAGCAGAATAAGCCAGCATGATTGGCGCCTCGAAGTGAGGAACCAGACGCTTATAGCTGTTGGTAGACGGGTTGGTAATCGCATTCAGCGCGCGCGCGTGCTTGATGATACCACCGATAAAGAACAGGGCTAATTCTGAAAGACCAGCATATTCATCGCCAGAGAACAGGTTTTTCCCGTCTTTAGCAATAGACATGTGAACGTGCATACCTGAACCGTTGTCACCAACGATAGGCTTAGGCATAAAAGTAGCTGTTTTACCATACGCATGCGCAACGTTCAGAATTGCATACTTGGTAGCCTGCACTTCGTCTGCTTTACGAACCAGGGTATTAAAGCTCACACCAATTTCGGATTGGCAAGATGCCACTTCATGGTGTTGAACTTCAACTTTGCCTTCACCAAGAATGGCTTCAATGGCATCACACATGGCAACACGTAAATCATGTGCACTATCAACTGGAGGAACCGGGAAGTAACCACCTTTCACACGTGGACGGTGACCGGAGTTGCCGCCTTCATAGTCTTTAGCGGTAGACCATGCAGCTTCTTCAGCATAAATGGTATGACGCGCGCCAGACATATCGATGTCAAATTTTACTTCGTCAAATACAAAAAATTCTGGTTCTGGACCAAAAAATGCAGTATCACCAATACCGGTAGACTTCAGGTATTCTTCCGCACGGCGTGCAATAGAACGTGGATCACGCTCATAACCCTGGCCAGTTGTAGGCTCGATAACATCACAAGTTACTACCACAGTCGTTGCTTCAAAGAACGGATCGATGAATGCAGTTTCCGGATCTGGACGCAAAATCATGTCTGAAGCTTCAATGCCTTTCCAGCCGGCAATTGAAGAACCGTCAAACATTTTACCGTCTTCGAAAACGTCTTCATTTACTGTGCCAGCAGGAAAAGTAACGTGTTGTTCTTTACCACGGGTGTCAGTAAAACGAAAGTCGACCCATTTGGCCTCGTGTTCTTTGATAAGTTTGAGGACTTTATTCGCCATGCTCACTATGCTCCAGTGTTACGTGATGCACCCCACAGGTGCGACTTACAAATTTGATTGTGCTTGTTAAAGCAAATCTCATACCAAATATATTGAAAACAAATAAGCATTTAATTTTAAAATAAAAATTGATTTGCTTATCTGATTTTAGCGTGCAAGCATTATACCCTGTGCCTAAAAATTTGCACCAACAACTTTCAAAATATAAAAAACGCCTACAGAATGTCATTTTAAGCACAAATATGGTGCAAATTAAACAATTAATGCCTCCTTATCTTTGCCTCATGTCAACTTTATTTATTAAAATTTATAATTATCATTATGTTACAAATACAAAATATCGCACCATTTTAGATCATAAATTAAATATTCACTATTTTGGTGCATTTTTACCACACACGGATTCCTTCCTGAATAAACGCTACTAAAAAAATTGCTCATAAAAAAAGCAACCAAATATTCCATGTATAAATTTAGTTAGACATCTATCTATATATAAAAATTAGCGCTACACTCATCCCATATTTCCAGTGCCCCTAAAAGCGTATTCTTTTAATCAAACGAACGGGCGGCACCTACAACAAGCAAGAACGTATCCCCGAATACACGAGCAGCAAATCATGTTAATTCAAAGCATGTTGGCCTTTCGTCCCAGTAAAGTCGATGTCATCTTTTCGCTAAAGACCTTTGCGTCTGCCATGCTGGCGCTCTACATTGCTATTAGCTTAAACCTGCAAAACCCCATGTGGGCCATGGGTACAGTATTTATTGTCGCCAGCCCCATGTCCGGCATGCTGTCATCCAAAGCCGTTTTTCGCTTGCTGGGCACCTTCAGTGGTGCCTGTATGTCTATTATTTTACTACCACCCATTATCAATAGTCCTTTGCCATTCACACTGGTCATTGCAGCATGGGTAAGTTTTTGCCTGTATGTGTCCCTGCTGGACCGTACACCACGCAGCTATTTTTTTATGCTGTCCGGCTACACCATGGCATTAATTGGTTTCTCGGCAGTAGCCAACCCGGGCGGCCTGTTTGATACTGCACTGTCACGCTTTGAAGAAATCACGCTGGGCATCCTGTGTGCCACCATTATTAGCCGGGTCATACTGCCGCAACCTATTGGCCCCATGTTGTCCAGCCGTATTAATACATGGATGGCCGACATTGAAGGCAACTTTAAAAGTACTCTGCTTGGTCATGTGTCACATGCCGATATTTTAAAGGAAACCCAGCGCTTTGCCAGCGATGTAACCGAGCTGCACGAACTTGCATTACACCTGTCTTATGAAAATACCAGCTTAAAAAGCCAGGCCAAGGCAGTTCAGGAACTACAGCACCGCATGATCCTGCTGGTACCCGCACTGGTTGCCCTATCAGACCGCATCAGCGCTTTGCAGCAATCCTCCCGCCAGCAATTTTACCAGCAGACCTTTGCCAAAATTGCCCAGGAAATTGAGCAGTATTTTGCGCACTGCGCACCCAAAACCAAACAGGATATCGATTATATCCCCGAATCAGTCATGCAGCATTTCAGGCACATGATGGCGCAGGCAGATACACAGGATAAAATACTGCTGATGAGCGCACGGGAATCCTTCCTGTTTTTTATTCAGCATCTGCAATATATACGTGCCATATGGCTATATATACGTGCCGGGCAAAAACCACCGGCTTTCCTGGCAGCTGATAAAACCAGCTACCAGAACCTGCATATTGACCATGGTGTTGCCTTGCGGGCGGCCGCATCAGCTTTTCTGGCCATCTGTATTGCCTGTTTTATGTGGTATATGAGCGGCTGGACCTTTGGCTATATGGTGGCGCAACTCACTGCGGTATTCGCCTGTATCCTGACTTTTCTGGATAACCCGGTGCCAGCTTTGGCCAGCTTTGCCAAGGCCAGTATTTATTCCAGCATTGTGGTGTTCTTTTACCATTTCGGGGTATTTCCGCTGCTTGATAATTTTACGGAAATGATGGTGGTCATTTTTCCGTTCTTTTTCTACTTTGCAGCTACCCTGTCTTCACCGGTCCTGCGCATGTTCAGCCTGCCCATGCTGATTACTACCGCTATGAGCCTGAATATCCAGAACATCAATGTTGCCAACTTTAATTCATTTATTGACAGCAGCCTGGCATCCATTATCGGGGTGATTATCCCCTGCTTCACCATTGCCCTGATTCGCAGTATGAGCCCGGACCACAGTACGCAGCGCCTGTTGCTGGCACAATGGAAGGACATTCAGAACATTATCGAAAAACCTATCCTGCAACCCTGGGCCTACTATATCCGCCGCCTGCTGGACCGTATTGGCCTGATGATACCCCGGGTTGTGCGTGCCAGCCCTGCACTACAGGAAGAAATGGTGGTAGCCACCATTGAACTGGCTGGCACCACCAATATTGTGCGTTTAAAACGGGCCCAGCAAAAAGCCGACCCGGATACCCAGCTACACATCCAGCAAATTCTGGATGCCTTATGGATGTGGTATCAACAGCGAATTTTGCAGCAGCCGCATAGTAACCAGCATATCCTGCAAATGATTGATGCCTTTATAAACCAGGTATTAGCTATGCAAGACAATCAATTGCGCGATCAGTTGCTGGTTTCCCTGATTGGTTTACGCCGCAGCCTGTTTGGTAATGCCCAGGCCATTGTGATTGATCAACCCAACCCGATTTCTGCAATGGGAGGCACTTATGGCTGGCGAACTTGATATCTATGGCATTTACGTGCCCACCCTGCTGCTGCAGGCCATTATTGCCTATGTGCTGTTTAGCCTGAGCAGCCGCTGGCTTGACCGGCTACAGGCAAAAGACTGGATTGCCCTGCCCAGCCTGTTTAATGCCTGTGTGTATATTATTATTTTTGGTCTGGTGTTTACGGTAAGCAATGCGCTGTTTAGCTAGGAGCTGGCAAGCGCATCCTTCCCGCAATTATCATTTAACGATTGAGTAAAAATCATGTCCTCAGTGAACCGCAAACAAATTACCCGCTATGTTTTACTCGGCATCGTTGTATTGATGGCCCTATTTGTGGTGCTTCACTTATGGAACTATTACACCAAGGCACCCTGGACGCGCGATGGACGTATCCGTGGCGATGTGATGCGTATTTCCGCTGATGTATCCGGTCTGGTCAATCAGGTACTGGTTCAGGATAATCAAAGCGTTAAACAGGGCCAAGTACTGTTTAGCATTGATGCATCGCGTTTTGAAATTGCAGTAGCGCAGGCCAGGGCCAATCTGGAAAAAGCCAGAGCCAATTTGTCCAATGCCAGCCAGCAGCGCTTAAGTGCCCAAGCCAACATTGCCTTAACTGAGGCAGGGCTGGCAGATGCTAGGGCGCAAGCGGATAAAGCCCGCAAGGACTTACAGCGTATTGAGCTGCTAAAGAATGACAATGCCGTATCATTGCAGGAACAGGACCGCTACCGTAGCGTTAATAGCCAGGCACTTGCCAACCTTGAAAAGCAGCATGCCAGCATTGAGGTTGCCACGCAGAGCCTGAATACGGTGGATGTCAATAAATCGGCCCTGCTGGCGGATGTAGCCAATGCAGAAGCCGCTTTGGCACTGGCAGAATTGAACCTGAAACGCACACAAGTGGTAGCACCCAACGATGGCAGCCTGTCCAATTTTGACCTGAAGGTGGGTAACTATGTGACTGCAGGGCAACCGGTTGCCGCACTGCTCAACCGCCAGCAGCTGTATGTGGTGGGTTATTTTGAAGAAACCAAGCTACAGCGGATTCATGTGAATGATCCGGTATCCATCACGCTGATGGGTGACTCACGGGAAATTAGCGGCCATGTGCAGGGTATTGCTACCGGGATTGATGACCGTGAACGCAGCGCCAGTGGCAGCATGCTGGCCAATATTAACCCCACATTTAACTGGGTACGCCTAGCACAGCGCGTGCCAGTGCGGATTACCCTGGATAAAGTGCCGGACCCGAATATGCTGGTTGCCGGACGTACTGTGACGGTTCATATTCTGCAACGCAAAGACAGCCAGAAAAACCGCAGTACCCCTTAAGCCGGATAACAAAACACTTCGGTTGTATGAGCAGCGCATAAGCCGGATCAAGGCTCATGCGCTATACCTGTCCATAGGAACTGATAGTACTAAAACAACCAATACCGGCATTTCTGCCAAACTGGTTTGAGTTAGTACAGTTGCTTCATCAGTAAATTACAGTGTTGGTAAAGCCTCGGTTTTACTGACCTTGCCATCCTTGTTGGTGTCCCAGAACTTAAAGTACTGCTCGGCAAATGCCTTCACGTCCTTCAGGCTAATCTGGCCTTTTTTGGCCTTGTCA
>JASLIR010000191.1 GCA_030152125.1 Alkanindiges sp. | reverse complement strand
CATACATTGTATCGCCTTTACTTAAGAGTTTATTAGCAATATTGATTTCAAATGTTTTCATGCATTCACACTTGCCATTTTCCCCTTTATCAAAAAATACAAAGCTGTTTTTATGGTCGATTCCCGGTGTCAGATAAACCTCTTGCTGGCTGTCGCAGGAAAAGAAACTAGCCAGCTTTAGCTGATAATGTGCTGGGTGTTGTACAAGCGTAGGCTTTTGCTTGTCTGTAGAGTTACATTGTTCTTTTTGCAGGGTAATTTTCAGCCCACTGGATAGTGTGACCGTATTGGTATTGTCTACAGTGTTATCACAGGCAATAAGTGCACTGCTACAGAGCAAGCTGATCAATAATTTTGGTGTCATTTTAAATCATGGTTCTATCTATTGGGTTCATGGAATTAACTTCCCGTAATCCTTCTAAATACCACCTGTGCCAGCCTGTCACCCAGCAAGCCGGAAGCTGCGTGTAACACGGTGCGGGCTGCACGGCGCTTAAACTGGCCGCTACGTCCTGTGTCTGTCAGCAATTTAGTCAAAATGCGATTTTGTTTAACCCATGCACCGGTGATTTTATGCCGTTGTTCCGCGTATTCTGCAAACTGGCCTGTGGCCAGGGCATTGCCTAAAGCCAGGCCATCAGCAATACCCATGTTCATGCCCCGCCCGCCAATGGGGGAGTGTACATGCGCGGCATCACCCGCCAGCCATACCCGTCCCCGGCCATATTCGTTCACCTGGGCAAAATGCACATCAAAATTGCTTTGCCAGATAATGTGGTCAATGGCCGGTAACTGCGGGATACGCTGGATCAGGCTTAAATCGGTGCCAGCAAAGCGCACCACATGGTCGGACAGTTTAAAGGCCATTACGACGCCTACATCTTCCAGCCATAGGGCAAGGTCCTCACGGAAAGGCCATTCCAGTGCGATGTCCTGTACCTGAAGCTGATAGGGCAGGTCAGTCTGGTGATAGTCAATGCCCAGTAATTGCCGTGTGCGGCTGTTAAAGCCATCAGCACCAATTAAATAGCGGCTGCGGATAGTCTGTGGTTCAGGGCTGTCCGGCGTACTGATGTGTGCAGTTACCCCATGTTCATCCTGGCTAAGGCTAAACATTTCTGCCGGGCGCTGGATATAAATACCACGGTCAGCCAGTGCTTCAATAAAACATTGTTCTGTGGAAAGCTGCGCCAGCCCGACGCTGGGTAGCTGCTGGGGAACAGGTGGGATATCGCCACTGACGATTACCCCATCAAAGGTACGCATACCTAAGGACTGAATCAACTGCCCGCGCTGGATAATCCTGTCGGCCACACCAAATGGTTTTAACAGTTGCAGGGTATGCGGATTCACCAGAATGGCACGAGAATAGCTTAAGCCTTTTGCATGTTTATCAATAATCTTAACGCTTAAGCCCTGCTGGTGTGCGGCCAGTGCGGCACTCATGCCGGTTGGGCCTGCTCCCACAATCAGTACATCCACATCAACGTTTTCTACAGCCATTGTACATACTCCTTTTCCGGCAGTTTATTGTTGGTTTTATCGCCTTGCTGCTTAAATGCAGGTGTTTAAATATACAGGGTAGCTTTGTTCTGTGATAGATGGTTTTTCAGTGATTTTTTAAATAGAACAGGTAGTTGCTATTAACTTTTTGTCATGCATCCAATAAGCAGCTGATCACACTTAGTGTGCACAAAATACCGCAGATACCAGATGAATCAGCTCTGGCGACTGTAGCCATGCCCAGCAGGACCAGGTGAAGATGCCAAGCAACAGCAGGCCAAGGAATATAATCCCCAGCCTGAACGTGAAAGGGTGGTGGTGGCTATTCATCAATTACTTTGTCCTCGTGAATAAACACATGGATCAGCACGGTAATCAGGCTTAATACAATAGAAATATACCACAGTAAATTGTAGTTGCCGGTCACGTCATATACATAACCACCCAGCCAGCCGCCCAGAAAAGAGCCGACCTGGTGGAACAGGAACACAATGCCGCTGAGCATGGACAGGTAGCGCACGCCAAACATGGAAGCCACAATGCCATTGGTCAATGGTACGGTAGACAGCCACAACAAGCCCATGGCAATACCGAAGGCATAAACGCTAAACAGGGTGACGGGAAAGCTGATAAACAGGCTAATCACCACGGCACGCAAAAAGTACAGGGCCATCAGCAACCTGGGCTTGGAGTAGTGACCACCTAACCAGCCGGCAATATAAGTACCAAACACATTAAACAGCCCTACCAGTGCCAGTACAATAGTGCCTACGGTAGCGCTGAATTTTAAGTCCATCAGGTAGGAAGGCAGGTGAATGCCAATAAAGACCACCTGAAAGCCGCATACAAAAAAGCCGGTGGCCAATAGCCAGAAATCCTTGTGCCTGCTGGCAATGGCTAATACGGCAGACATGCCAAGGGCTGGCAGGGCATTACTATTGACGCTGTTTGCCTGTGCCTGCTGGCGCAGCATAAAGGCTAAGGGGGTGATCAGCACTGCAAACCCGGCCAGTACAAACAGCGCATGCGACCATTGCAGGTTTTTAATCAGCATGAGTGTGCCGGGCAGCATGGCAAACTGGCCAAAGGAGCCAGCCGCACTGGCAATGCCCATGGCAAAGCTGCGTTTTTCTGGCGCTACGGCACGCCCCACCGCACCCAGAATCACGGTAAACGAGGTGGCGGATAATGCCAGCCCGATCAGCAGGCCAGCACTCAGGTTAAGCATTAACGGTGTGCTGCTTAGCCCCATTAATAACAATCCCAGCGCATACAACAGCCCGCCTGTCATGACCACTTTGTAGGTGCCGTAACGGTCGGCAATGGCGCCTGTTAACGGCTGTACGATGCCCCACAGCAGGTTTTGCAATGCCATGGCAAAGGCAAACACATGCCGCCCCCAGCCAAAATCGCTGCTCATGGGTAGCAAAAACAGACCAAAACCATGCCGGATACCCAGTGACAGTGCCAGTACAAAGGCACCACCCAGCAGGATGTAAAAGGTATTTCTGGCATGGCTGGACATGGCGGCTACTCAGTGCAAATTAATACGGATACGAACTGTATCAGCAATTAATTAAAATAGATGATGATTGTAATTTATAATTATGAGGCGGGATTTTAGAAATAGCAATGCTTTTCATGCCGGCCCTAAAGCGACATGCTTGTTTTAAAAAGAGAGAAAGACGTTTTGTGTGGTTTAAAAATCGTGTAGCAGGTGCTGCTTCACGGTATCCAGCATCTCTTTAGCTAGGGGATCATCGTGTAGTGCGCGCGCCAGAATCAATGCACCAGACATGTTGGCCAGCATGATCAAAGCTTTTTGCCTGCTGTCATCAGGCTGTGCCGGGTGACTTGCTTGGGAGGCATGCTGTTTGGCAATGGCATCCTGCAAAATGCTCATTAAACCCTTTAAGCCTTCGTTATAGTTTTGTCGCGCAGGCTTTTGTTCAGCCTCAGTTGTGGTTCTGGCAATATCGACACTTAAAGCGGTAAGCGGGCAGGCATCACCAATGCTTCTTAGCCATTGTTCGGTAAAATAAGGCTCTAAAATGGCGGACAGTTCATCTTGCTTGGGGCTACGCGCTGCAATGCGTTGCTGCCAGCGCTCCTGCGATTTATCGAAGGCGTTTTTATAGGCAATGGCGACCAGTTCGTCCTTGGATTCAAAGTGATTATAAAAGCCACCGTGGGTCAGGCCCACTGCTTTCATGATGTCCTGAATGCTGACATTGTTAAAGCCGCGCTCACGAAACAGCCGTGAAGCGGTGTCTTCAATGGCCTGGCGGTGAATCGCCATTTGTTCGCGGGAGGCGCGCGGCATAAGGATCAACGATGCGGTGGAGATGGGTAAATTATAATGCCAAATTAAATGCTGTGTATCATATATTGTGTTGCTAGTTGGCCTGAAAGCGGCTGAGTAGTTTCTTTGCAGGCTCAAACCCCAGTTTGGCAGACTTTTGCAGCCATTGATCAGCCTGGGCCCTATTCTCGGCGACCCCATCACCACGCCCCAGCATCAGGGCCAGATTAAACTGGGCTTCGGCGTCGCCTTGCTGAGCTGCCTTTAAGTACCACGTGTAGGCTTCGGCTTTATCCTGGGCAATGCCATCACCAACGCGTAGCATCACTGCCAGGTTTAGCTGCGCCTCCACATTGCCCTGTTGTGCGGCTTTTAAGTACCACATATAGGCTTCGGTTTTATCCTGAATCGCGCCATCGCCGCTATGCAGCATCACTGCCGCGTTATATTGCGATTTGGCATCACCCTGCCTGGCCGCTTTTAAAAACCAGTTATAAGCTTCTGCTTTGTCCTGTTTAATGCCATCCCCGCTGGCCAGCATTTGTGCCACACTGGACTGGGCATACAGGTTGCCCTGTTGCGCAGCCTTTAAATACCACGTATAGGCTTCGGGCTTATTGGCTGTCATGCCATCGCCGTAATACAGCATCATGGCCAGGTTAAACTGGGCCGCAGCATCGCCCTGTTGTGCGGCCGGTTTAATAATACGCAACGCTGCAGCATAATCCTGCTGTTGCAGCAGGACACCCACCTGCTGCCATTCTGCCGTACTTAATTTGGCATGGGCTGGCAGGCTAAACAGGCAGGTTAGCAAGCTAATGCATATGGCTTTTTTCAGCATAAAATTTCCTGTTATTCGGGCTGAACCAGTGTTCAATCCTCACCCGTAATCTTGTTTTTAATTTTAACCAGCGTGCTCTCCTGCTTTTCCACGATTGCTTTTTTGGCAAGTGGCAGGCGTATGCTGACTTCCAGCCCGCCATCCGGGTGGTTACGTGCATTGACCTCACCCTCGTGCAGGTCGGCAATGCGCTTAACAATCGCCAGACCCAGTCCGCTACCCTGTGTGGTACGTGCACTGTCGCCGCGGACAAAGGGCTGCATCAGGCTGTCGATATCATCCTGGTTTACACCATCGCCACTGTCACGTACGGTAATAATCATAAAGCCATCCAGCGAGGTGGCCGACAGGTAAATCGGTTCGGCCCCATAACGCTTGGCATTATTAACCAGGTTACCAATCATGCGTTTGATGGATAAGGCCCGCATCATCAGTTTGGGCAGGAACTGCGGCTGGTAAATGATTTTCAGTGGTTTGAACTGGATAATGACTTCCTGCAGAATGGTGTTGATATCGGTTAACTGTTCATTCTCATCCGAGCCATCGCGCATATAGGAAATAAACTGCCCCAGAATGGCATCCATATCATCCACGTCATAAATCAGGCCCTGACGCAGGTCTTCATCCGGCATTAGTTCGGCGGTGAGGCGAATGCGCGTGAGTGGTGTGCGCAAATCATGCGAAATACCGGCCAGCATGATGGTGCGTTCCTGCGCAGCCTGTTCCAGTGTGCTGATCATGTTGTTAAAAGTGGCATTCACCTGGCGGATTTCAATTGGTCCATGGGTAATGTCCAGATATGGCGCTTCACCCTTGCTGGTAAAGTCGCGTGCGGCATACTGCAGGCGTTTGAGTGGACGGTTAAGCTGGCGTACCAGCGTGAGCACAATAACAGAGGTGAGCAGGGGAATGCCCAACAGCCAGCCCAGCAATAGCTCCGGACTATATTCGGCATAAAAGTCCAGTGGCTCGCGAATCCAGGCATCACCTAGCGATTTATACTGAATCCAGATGCGTGGTGTGGGCTTAAATTCAAAATAAACCGTGACATCCTCATTCAGCTCACGCTGTAATTCCTTTTCCAGCCGGCTGGTAAAAAATTCGGCCACAATTTTTTCTTTTACATCGGGAAACTGGGCCGGGTCACGAATCACCTGCACACCCACCCGTTCTTCCAGCCATTCGTGCACATCAAAGGCAAACGGGTCTTCCACCACCTGCAGGTCCGACTGCGCCAGTAAATCCAGTTCAATGGCCAGATAGCGGGCATGTTGGCGGATTTCCGGCAGGTACAGGGTGCGCCAGAAAAAGGCCAGTGACATGGATAAACTGAAAATAACCACCAGCGATACCAGTACGGTGGTACGCATGGCTGCAGTACGCGGTTTGATTTTATCCAGCACTTTTTGCAGTTTTGAGCGTTTGGTCCTGCGTTCTATTTCTTGTTGCAGGTTGGCGTCGTTAATTTCTTTAACGGATGACAAGATGGTTGTCCTTAAATAAAAAAGGCTAATTCACCATCAGTGAATCAGCCAGTTATCATCATGCTGTGCCGGGAAAAATTCCTCAGCGCCCCGTTGCCATGTTATTCCGCACCGTCCGGCACAAATACATAGCCAACGCCCCATACGGTTTGGATATAACGCGCACGTGCCGGGTTTTCTTCAATCAGGCGGCGCAGGCGCGATACCTGTACATCAATGGAGCGCTCCATGGCACCCCATTCGCGGCCACGCGCCAGGTTCATCAGCTTGTCGCGGGTTAAGGGTTCGCGCGGGTGTTGTACCAGCGCTTTCAGTACGGCAAATTCGCCGGTAGTCAGGGTAACCACCTGGCCTTCACGGGTTAGGGTGCGGGTAGATAAATCCAGCAGCCACGGGCCAAAGCTGACCACTTCCACCTGCTGGCTTGGTGCGCCTGGAATTTCGCGCACCTGGCGGCGTAATACCGCACGGATACGCGCCAGTAATTCATTCGGGTTAAATGGTTTTGGCAGGTAATCATCGGCACCCGCTTCCAGTCCGGCAATACGGTCACTGTCGCTGCCACGCGCAGTCAGCATAATGATGGGCGTATCGATATTGCCAGCACGCAGGCGGCGGCAAATGCTGATGCCATCTTCTACAGGAAGCATAAAGTCCAGTACGATCAGTGAAAACAGTTCACGCTGCAACAGGCGGTCCATCTGGGTGCCATCGTGTGCGGTTTTCACCACAAAGCCCTTATCTTCTAAAAAGCGTTGTAGCAGGGTACGCAGGCGTACATCATCATCCACAACCAGAATTCGTTCAACTCGGTCTGCCTCAGGGCGTGGGTTTTGCTCTTCAGCAGGTACAACGAGACTCATGATTCGCTCCTATGTCTTCCTGTGCGTGTGCATATCGATCACATTGGTGTTATTGATGATCATTTGCAACTTTTATACTTATACAATACTTTGACACATTTAGGGGAAGACTGTGAAAATTTCAAATAAAATCAGTCAATAGATACCAAAAACATACATGGACCATGCAACTGACTATAAATAACAAATATGTCGATACAAAGAATATGCCAATCTGAGGCGCAGCAGTACGGTGTTTTTCATGTTTTTTTCTGATAATGATCTGTTAATTCTGCAACAGCCATGAACATCCTGGGCGCTTTCTGGTGTTTACCGGCCTGATGATGCCGGGCAATGCCCGGTGTAGGTCATGGGTACAGGAAAATACTAAATTAATCGTGAAAATCATATTTATTCCGTGTTTGGCAACGTATAATCGCGACTTTGCTTTTTTGTGTCTGATGGAAGACTGTTTATGACCGAATTGGTTCAGCAGCTGGCAAGCGAGATAGCGGTTCGTCCTGCTCAAGTAGAAGCAGCAATTCGCCTACTGGATGACGGCGCCAGCGTGCCATTTATTGCACGTTACCGTAAAGAAGCCACTGAAGGTCTGGATGATACCCAGCTGCGTCAGCTGGAGGCACGCCTGACTTACCTGCGCGACTTAATTGAGCGCCGCGCCAAAGTGGTGGAATCCATTCGTAGCCAGGACAAATTGACTGACGACCTGCTGGCACGCATTAACGCCGCAGACAGCAAAACAGCACTGGAAGATTTATATTTACCTTATCGCCCGAAAAAGACCAGCAAGGCTACATTGGCCCGCGAAGCTGGCCTGGAACCTTTTGCCTTGAGAGTCTGGCAGGAAGCGGCAGAGCCGGCACAGCTGCTGGAAGGCTTTAGCCACGAAAGCTACCCGGATCTCGGCAGCCAGCTGGATGCCATACAGCATATCCTGATTGACCAGTGGGCAACCCGCCTGGACCTGACCGATGTATTGCGCAAGGGCTTTGCTGAGAGCGCCCAGCTGGCAAGCCGTCTGGCTGGTGAAGAAAAGCGTGATGTAGGCAAAAAATTCCGTGACTATTTTGAGTCCAGCGAGTCATTAGCCAAGGTGGCCAACCACCGCTTGCTGGCCATGCTGCGTGGCCGTCAGGAAAATGTGCTGACCCTGAAAGTGGAAGGCGAAGATGATCCGCGCATTGCCGAGATTTACAGTGACCTGGCTTTAGGTGATATTAAGCCGGTATCGCGCCGTGAGTTCCTGCAGCAAAGCGCCCAGTTATTGTGGCAAGGCAAGCTGCGCCCACACTTTGAGCATTCCCTGCTGACTGAAAAACGTCTGGCGGCTGAAGCGGATGCGATGGTGGTATTTGCTGAAAACCTGCGTCACCTGTTACTGGCTGCGCCAGCCGGTGGCCGCTGTACACTGGGTGTGGACCCCGGCGTGCGTACCGGTGTGAAACTGGCGGTGATCAGTGATGCTGGCGATGTACTGGCGCATAGCACCATTTATCCATTTGCCCCAAAAAATGATGTAGAAGGTTCATTGACTGAACTGGAACGCCTGTGCCGTGAGTATCCGATTGATCTGGTAGCGATTGGCAACGGTACTGCCAGCCGTGAAACAGAAGCATTAATTGGCGAACTGGCCAAAAAAGTAACCGACCTGAACCTGACCCGTGTGAGTGTGAGTGAGGCTGGTGCATCCGTGTATTCGGCCAGTGAACTGGCTTCACAGGAGTTGCCGGAGTTGGATGTGTCGATTCGTGGTGCAGTATCCATTGCCCGCCGCTTACAGGACCCACTGGCTGAAC
>JASLIR010000172.1 GCA_030152125.1 Alkanindiges sp. | reverse complement strand
CAGGCGGCTTTCAATGGAGGGGCGCAGGCGGTCCTGCCAGTCGGCCAGGTTACGCTGCACCCCGGAATTAGTGGGAATGTCCTGCTGCAGCGTATTGAGTGCTTGCTGCCAGCGCGGGTATTGCTGTAAATCACGCGCATTATTGGCGGTATTCAGGCTCAGCGCAGCGGAATCCGGCTCACTGGCCTGTGCCAGTTGTACCAGTGCATCCGCCTGTTGCGGCAGGCCACGCCAGTTTAATACCGTGGCATAATTACTCATGATGCCGGTATTTTTTGGCGCCTTGGCATACATGCCAGCCAGTTGCTGTTCGGCCTTATCTAGCTGGTTGCGATAGGCACTGTCCATCGCTATCAACTGGTCTACATCCAGCCGCTGCCAGTTGGCTACCGGGTCGGCCCCGCGCTGCTCGCTATAGCGGAAAGCCGGTACTTCACGGTCCAGGCGCTGCAGGATAGGTGCTGCCTGCCGGTAGTTTTCCGATTCAATATAGGCATAGTAAGTTGCCGTATACAGCTCGGCATCCGGCTGCTCATTCTCATTTAACAGTTGCTGATACAATGCCAGTGCCTGCAATGGCTGTTGCAGGGCCAGCAGGGCATCTGCCACCGCACGCCGCACATAGGCCGGTGCCTGTTGCTGCTGTTCCTGGTTAAGCTGCTGAAAGCTGCTCAACACATCCTGCATGCGCTCACCCACCCGCAGGGCATACACATAATCATAGCTGAGGCGCACATGCTGCGGGTTATCCGTCGGCAGGCGCACTAAAGCCTGCTCAATGCTGCTGATACTGCGATCCAGCACTACCCGCCCCTGTGCGGGCTGGCCTGATGCGGACAGGCGGTTATACTCGCTTACTGCATCTTTTAGCTGCAGCACCACGGTATCGGCATGCAGGCGCTGTAGCAGGTCTGCCGGAAATAAATCCGGATACTGCCGCGCAATGTCATAAGCCCGGGTACTGGCACCAATATCCGACAAGGCCGCCACCATCTGCTGCAAGGCCAGCCGGTTATCGGCATCCATGCTCAGGGCAATGTCAGTATTGTTCAAACAGGTCAGCGGATCATCCAGCTGGCGGTAAATATAGGCAATCTGTGCATACTGGTCGGCCGACAGGCGCTGGCGACTGATGGCATTTACCGTGCGGCGTGCTGCCTGTTTCTGGCCGGATTCCACGCGCACCAAAGCAAGATAAATATCCAGGTTTTGCTCGGACAAACCAGCACCAGTTGCAGGCTTTGCACGGATACGCTGCTTTAATTTAAGAATCAGTAATTCTGCACGCCCATAGGCCTGCGTATCACGCAGTGCTGCAACCCACGGCATTAATGCGTAATCTGGCAAGGTATCTGGCGATAATGTCCTGCTGATCCGGTTAATTTGCTCATTACGGCCTGCCTGCCGCAACAACACAATAAGATCCGCCTTAACCGCCATATCCTTGGGGGCTTGCAGTGCCAGCTGTTCCAGTTGGTCAATGGCCTCAGTCAGCTTGCCCTCACGCGCAGCCAGCACCGCCTGCTCGCGTTTTTGCCGCAGGGCATCCGCACCTTCCAGCTTTTGCTGGGCATGCGCCGCAAATGAAGACAGGTAAGCACCCACCAGGCCTGTTATCACATACCTGGACTTTGTACCTGCCTTGCCTAACACCCGCAAACTATTCTCACGCAGCTTTTCAACCATAGGTCATGCCTAACATTCCTGTGCCCAAACCGCCGCTAAGGACGTAGATGTTTAGATAAAGTAATTAAAAATGCTCATAAATATACAAAATTAATTCACGTTTTATTAATTTAATGTAAAACAATTCACATATTTTATTATTGATGTGCATTTCGTCAATCATATAACGCATCAACGCCAGATAAACTGATATTTTTTCAGGATGAAATGAATTTAGTTGATGCAGACGAATAAAATTATTTTAATCAATTATTTGATTTTATTAAATATTATTATTATGTTGCTGTGCTGTAGTATTTAGTCACTCCATTGTACATATTGCCCCAAACCTGCTGCATCAGTCATGCAGGCAGGTTAAATAACGCAACATTTACAGTTTTCGGCTTATTTCTTCCTGTTTTGCTCTGCCCATAAGCGCTTAAGTAAATCTTTAAAGCCAGCATCTTCTTTAATGCGGTACATTGCAATGTCCTCTAAGGCGGCCTCATACGCAACCTTGCCGCCCACACTGAGGGACTGCCTTAAATAACTTTCTGCAATTTGCGGCTCGCCCAGCAACCACATGGTGTAGGCATAATTTTCATACAGGCTGGCATAGCCCATACCGGGAACATTTTTAAAACTCAAGGCGCGTTCATAGTTCTGCCTGGCCTGCTGTAACTTGCTCAAAGCCGCTGGGCGCTCTGCCCGCCATTGCTGCTTGGCCTGGGCAAATAACAGAAAACCCTTATTGTTGTACAGGGTAGCAATGGCTTCCGCCAGGCCAGGATCAGTGACATTTGCAAAGCTTGTCAGCGCTTTATCCACAACGCTTTGGGCCTGGTCATAGCGTTCCAGCTTCACCAGGTTTTCCGCCTGATTGGAATACGCCGATGCCAGCAGGTTTTTAATCGCCAGTTGCTGGCTATCCCCAAAGCGCGCCAGCATATCATTATAGGCAGTAATGGAATCTTCATAACGGTCGGCAAGCCTATAGGCGACACCCTTATTAAAGTAGGCAAAGGCCAGGTACTGCGCCAGCGCCGCATCATCGCCAATATAGGCCACTGCCTGATCAAAGGTTTTAAGGGCAGTATTTAAACCACGGCTATTGGCCTGAAAAGCAATCTGGTCAGTATATGCCTGCGCCAGTAAGGCGCGAAAGCTATCGCCCTTTTCTGCCCCATAACGCTCAATTACGGCCTGGGTAGCATCGGCAGCTGGTCCATATTGTTTAAATGCCGCATAAATGGCGGCTTTGGCCAGCCAGGCTTTGGCCAGGGTTTCCTTGACAGTCGGGTCCTGTGAGCTGCCAAAGCGCTTAATCAGTTCATCAGCAGTGGCGACTGCCTGTTTTGTATCACCCTGCTCACTCTCCAGCAGCATGCGGCCTAAATAAGCATAGGCTACCTGCATTTGTGCAGGCGGAAAATCGGAAAATTTATTAATCAGCGCCTGAAAAACGGCCTGTGCTTCCTTACTGCGCTTGGCTTCCGACAGCAGCTTGCCTTTATTAAAATAAACACTGGCCACATCCACCTGTTTGGCCTGTTCAGTGCTGTCCTTATTCTGTTCAATAAACTGGTCATAGGCAGCCAGCTGCAGGTTTAACTGCTCATCAGCACTGGGGGAAATCAGCTGACCTGCCGTATTGTCTGCCTGCTGTTTGGCATTATAGGGTGCCACATACATGGCATAGCTGCTGGTCGCATACAGGCTAGCACTAGCAACAATAGCCGCAGTAAACAGGAAGGATTGAAAGTGTTGTAAAAATGGCTGTTGATGTGTGCGAGTGGTCAAAGAGCAGTCCTTTCTCTGTCAGCGTTATCGTCATACAGACATCCTAGCGCCTCCTTGCCTAACTAAACATGGTGCTTGTGTTAATAAGACTTAACTGCGCCCATAAATGCTTCATGCTTGGTGGAAGGGATTAGGGTTTAAAGATAAAAAAAAGTGCCTTAGCTCCCCTTGTCATTTTTGGGTTATTACTTTTTTTGCAAGGTCCAAAGCCGTTCCAGCAAGCCCTTAAAACCGGCATCCAGTTGATGAAGTCTGATAAATTTTAATTAACCAAGAAGCCTCCCTATGGTTCTGGCGTTGACTGGGATGAGGGGATACTTGATGCCACGGGCTGTACGCAGTGCAGAATAGACCGTGGCTAGGAATTAAAGAAAATATATACCTATGATGCATCTGGTTTGGTTTTAACAGAAACAGACTACGATGGTGTTGTGACAGGATTTAGCTACAATGCGGCAGGGCTTATTAAGCAGAAAACTGTAGGAGCTGTATCTGACAACTTTATTTATAATGCCAATGGGAAATTATTAACAGTAGATCGAACTGAAAACACGACTATAAGGCGAATGAGTACAAATATTTATGACCGTACCGGGAGGTTGTTTGAAAGTCGTGTTGCAAATGGCTCTAGTGAAATGTGGACACGCTACGAATACGATGCCAATGGAAACATAGCCAAGGTATCACGCCCAACTGCTAATGGAACCACAGCCAGTGTTATAAGCGCTTACGATGCCCTGAACCGTCAGTCCAGCTTTATAGATGAACTGAATCGCAATTATACATATGCCTATGATGCACTTGATAATGTAACGCTACAGCAGGCTCCCAGCCTTTTTAACTCAACAAATAAATACATTAATGGTAACGAGCTTGAGCTTGAAACAAATACAGATTTTAGAACAAAACTTTATACCTATGACCTGATTTCTAATCCATTAACCGCTCTTCATGTCAACCGGCTATGCACATTTAATGGCTATGACCTGTTTAATAATTTTCAAAGCAAATTTTGCCAAAGCTCTGATCAAGTACCTAGCAGCTATGATGTAGGATACGATTATACGTATCACAGTAGCCGCTTGGGCCGCTTGGACAAAGTAGAATCTAC
>JASLIR010000158.1 GCA_030152125.1 Alkanindiges sp. | reverse complement strand
ATTCAGCCGAAAAAAGCATTGAGTATTTTAGCCGTTTATTCAAGCTAAAACCGAAAGACCCGGAAACCAGTTACTGGTATGGTTTTAGCCTGGCAGAAGGCGGTGGCTTTCAGGAGTCTATTACCCACCTGAATGTTGCTATTAAAGCCAATTATCAGGAAGCTTATCTGGCACTGGCCAATACTTATTTGCTACAAGGCAAAAAGAAAAATGCCATTGATACGCTAAGCACCTATAAAAGCAAATTTGCCAGCGATGCAAAAAATGCGGACCAGCTGATTGCACAAATCAAGAGTGGCGCACGCTATGCAATCTGGCAGTACATCCCCGACCCGACAACCATCGCTACCGGGAATGCAGCCCAGAAACCAAGTATGTAGTTCCTGAAAGCACCACAGCGGGTAGCATCAGCTTAATGGCGCTACCCGCATAACCTCTTCAATGGTAGTTACACCTTCGGCAATACGTTTGGCCCCGGCCAGACGCAGTGGTAACAGCCCTTCCCGATACGCCTGCTGTTTGATCTGGGTCAGTGTTCCGCCATCGCCCACCAGGCGTTTTAAATCGTTGCTTAGTAACAAAATTTCATAAATGCCCATACGGCCTTTATAGCCTGTTTCACGGCAGTGCTCGCAGCCTACCGCTTTAAATGCCTGTGCAGGTGGGCTACTTTTCCACGGGCTAACCAGGCGGTCCCACACTTCCACATCAACCTCTGTCGGCTGTTTGCAATACTCACAGAGTGTTCTTACCAGACGCTGTGCCATCACACCCAGTATGGTTGCCGCCGTCAGGAACGGTTGCACACCCAGGTCATGCAGGCGCGTTAAACTGGATGGCGCATCATTGGTATGCAGGGTGGACAACACCAGGTGGCCTGTTAATGAAGCCTGAATGGCCATATCGGCAGTATCCTGATCGCGGATTTCACCCACCATGATGATATCCGGGTCCTGACGCATCAATGCACGTACCCCTTCCGCAAAGCCCAGTTCAATGTTGGTTTGCACCTGCATCTGGTTAAAGCTGGGCTCAATCATTTCAATCGGGTCTTCAATGGTACATACATTCACCTCGTCAGTAGCAAGCTGCTTTAAGGTTGAATACAAAGTAGTCGTTTTACCGGAACCGGTAGGACCTGTTACCAGAATAATGCCATTGGACTGGCTGGACATGGTATTCCATTTTTCCAGATCCTCACCGCGTAAACCTAATTGCTGGAAGCTGCGTACCAGTACCTCGGGGTCAAAAATACGCATCACCAGCTTTTCACCAGACGCTGTGGGTAAGGTTGAAAGACGCAGTTCGGTTTCCACCCCTTTCGGGGTGCGGGTTTTTAAACGGCCATCCTGCGGTTTGCGTTTTTCCGCCACATTCATGCGGCCCAGAATTTTAATACGTGCCACTACTGCCTGTAATACGGCTGCTGGCATGTCGTATACCGTATGCAATACACCATCAATACGGAAGCGCACCCGGCCATGCAAACGGCGTGGTTCCAGGTGAATATCACTGGCACGCTGGTCAAAGGCGTATTGCAGCAACCAGTCTACAATGCGTACGATATGCTGGTCATTGGCATCCGGGTTTTGTGTATCGCCCAGCTGCAGCAAGGCTTCCACCCCTTTTGCTGCCGCCTCGGTTCCACCAGTACCATGTGCTCCGGCAATGGCTTTGGTTACCTGATAAAACTCGGTGATATAGCGGGTGAGCAGTTCGGGATTCAGCATCACCGGCTGTATGGTCCGTGGCCGCACACTATGTGACAGGTTTTGTATCCAGTCATCATAAAACGGTTGGTCACAGCCGATGGTCACAGTATCCTGATCCACCGCGACTGCCAGAATACGGTGCCGTTCAGCATATTCATAAGACATAATGGCCGTAACAGCCGGTACATTTACTTTTAAGGGATCAATTTTTAAATAGGGAATTCTGGCTTTTTCGGCCAGCCATTGCGTGAGAAGCACTAAACTTAAAGGCTGTTGCGTGGTTGCATCCTTTAGGTCAAAACTGGCAATAATCTGCAAAGGATGCCACTGCAGTTGCTCCTTGCGCCGGGGGGTAGTCGCCACAAGGTTCACTTCTCGCTGGCTAATACGCCCGTCTTTTAGCAGCGCATCCAGACACCAGCGCACATCCACTGTAAACGAAAAATGCTGAGACCTATTCACCATGGATAAACCTTGATTCACTTAAAAACTTCCCTTTATGCAGTGTGGCAGGTTGTGCCCATACTGCAATCCCTATTGCAAGGCTTGAACATACGCGATGGACTTAATGTGTACGCCATCTTCAGCAATTGAAAACAGTACATTCAACTGACCATAACGCATACCATACACCCGATTAGCATCATCCTGATAGGCTGGTCTGGGGTCTAAAGCCAGCAACTGCTCAATAATACGACATTGAGCCTGGGATAACAGTGATTGCTGTATCAAACCATCCGCTTCCTGTCTGGCTTCAGCCAGCCAGGCCACCTGCAGGGTAGATGGAGCATCCGCTGCAAAACCACTACGCGCAGCAGGAATCGCATCGCTATAACTCACGTAAGGCTTAATATCAACAATTGGTGTGCCATCCAGTAAATCCACGCCATCCACCACTACTTTTACCTGGCCATCCTGCTCGATAACATCCAGTAAGCGAACCACAGACAAGCCCAGTTTAGCGGGCCTGTACATGCTGCGGCTGGCAAATACCCCGGTTTTCTGGTTTCCACCAAGCCGCGGGGGACGAATTTGTGCACGAAATTTTTCCGTAGCAGAATTATCCTTGTTCTGGTGAAATGACCACAGCAGCCACACATGACTGAATTCCTTTAGTCCCTCAAAGGCATGAATGGTATTGTATGGCTCAAAAAATTCAATTGTAGCAGGCACTTGAACAAGATTCGGCTGCCTTGGGATACCAAACTTTTCATGAAAAGGCGAGCGTATAACACCAATGACTGGCATCGTTAACTCCGGCTTCATCACTTTTCCTTATAAACACAATTGAATTAATTCAGTTTAACGGGAATCACTTTGCTATAAAATAGGTATCTGTTTTAGTTATATCGATGAGAGCTTCATGGCCGCCTTTAATGTAGAGAAAATCACTCACGTTCACCATTGGAATGATACCTTATTTAGCTTTAAAACCACGCGCGATGTAGGTTTACGTTTCAAGAATGGTCAGTTTGTGATGATAGGTTTAGAGGTTAATGGCAAGCCATTAATGCGTGCCTACTCTATCGCCAGTGCCAATTATGAAGAAGAACTGGAGTTCTTTTCCATTAAGGTACAGGACGGGCCACTGACCTCTATCCTGCAAAAAGTACAGGTTGGCGACGAGATCCTGATTAGCAAAAAGCCGACAGGCACGCTGGTACATGATGATCTGCTGCCGGGTAAAAACCTGTATATGCTGTCCAGCGGTACCGGACTGGCACCATTCCTGGCGCTAATCCGTGACCCGGAAACCTATGAAAAATACGAGAAAGTGATTCTGGTGCATGGTACCCGCCTGGTCAGTGAACTGGCCTATCAGGATCTGATTCACGATGAACTGCCTAATAACGAGTTCTTTGAAGAGCTGGGTATTAAAAACAAACTGATTTATTACCCAACCGTTACCCGTGAACCTTTCCATACCCAGGGCCGTGTAACAACCGCGATTGAAACCGGCGCCCTGTTTGAAAAGATTGGCCTGCCACCTTTTAATCCGGAAACTGACCGCGCCATGCTGTGTGGTAGCCCAGCTTTTCTGAAAGATGTATGTGCCCTGCTGGATGCATCTGGCCTGAAGGAATCCCCTCGTATGGGCGTGATGGGTGATTATGTGATTGAGCGTGCTTTCGTAGAAAAGTAATTTAATGCCGCATGCTTGAAGGGAGCCTCAACGGCTCCCTTTTATTTTCTATTTACATTTATGAATCAACAGGTTGAACAAAATATCAGCAAATTTTTCACGCTGAATACTGTTTATACAAAATCAGTTTAAAAAAGCAACTTTTGAACATTAAAGCGATATTTTTCCACATAAAGGTATTGACCAGATGACGCAGCATCCCTAGAATGCGCATCACCAACTGTTCTCCAATAGCTCAGTCGGTAGAGCAACGGACTGTTAATCCGTGTGTCCCTGGTTCGAGCCCAGGTTGGAGAGCCAAGATTCTAAAAAGCCCTGAATATAATTCAGGGCTTTTTTATTGCTTAAGACTTTCCATAAAAACTAGCCATAAAAAAGCCCATCCTGGTGCGGATGGGCTAATTTAGTCAGCTGGTTAAACCGGTTTAGCCTAACGCTTACCCATGGAGCGACGTGTACCATAAGGCGGTACACGCTTGGACGCATACACCCGCTCAGGCTTTTGCTCAGTACCATACTGCTGGTCACTGTTTGGCACATTCTCTACTTTTACGGGAAAAGGTAATTGCACTTTTACCTTATTGCTTTGCCCTGCACTCATCTTCTGCACTCAATCTTACAATTAAGTCTATTTTAAAGCAGTTCAGCGCACTTGCGCAGTGATTTTAACCTTCTCTCGTGATTTATTTTTTCTTACAGCTATAAACAGCTAAACAATTTCGGCTGATAAATGGCAGGATTACTGCTAAATTACACCTTAGATATGATTATAAAAGCATTTAAAAATGAGAGTTTACCTATTATGCTGCCTGCTGACAGTGCAATTTATGTTGGGTCAGGCCAGTGGCAGCGAAAAAATTACTGACAGCTTTGGCCAGCTTAGCAGCACGCTGGTGCAGCAAAGCATCCAGCCTACGCAGGAATCCGAGATTAGCCAGGCGGTTGCCGGCTTTAATGGCAAGGTTTCTATTGGCGGCGCACGCTACAGTATGGGCGGTCAAACCGCACTGGAAAACTCCCTGCACATCGACATGCGCCACTACAACAAGGTAACCGGCTTCTCCCTGGCAGATAAAACTATTACGGTACAAAGTGGCATCAGCTGGCGCGAAGTACAGGAATATATTGATCCTTAAAACCTGTCGGTCAGTATTATGCAAACCTACGCCAATTTTACGGTAGGCGGCTCGCTGAGTGTGAATGTACATGGCCGCTATGTAGGTGCAACACCCATCATCGGCAGCGTAAAAAGCATTACAGTGATTCTGGCCGATGGAAAAACCGTGCTGGCCAGCCCTACACAGCAAGCAGAATTATTTTATGGCGCAATTGGTGGTTATGGTGCCCTGGGTATTATTAGTGAAGTAACCCTGCAACTGACTGACAATACAAAAATTCAAAGGTTTGATAAAACCATACCGCTGCATAGTTACAAGTCATACTTTTTCAACCGTATTCAACCAGACAAAAGCGCAATTTTTCATAATGCAACGATTTACCCTGACAATTATGACACTGTCAGGGCGATTACCTTCCGCAGCACACAAGCGCCTCTTACCATCCAGCAGCGCTTACAACCACTGGATGCAGACTACCGCAAGCAGCAACTTTTGCTGGAGCTGGTTACGCATGGCAAGCTTGGTAAAAAACTGCGCCAGTCAGTGATTGATCCCCTGCGCTACCGTGGTAATCCGGTGGTATGGCGTAATTATGAGGCCAGTTACAATACCGATGAAATAAAGCCCAAAGACACGGACAAGGCAGTTTATGTACTACAGGAATATTTTATCCCGGTGGATCAGTTTGAGTCTTTCTATCCGCAGCTGATTGCAATTCTCAAAAAGCATGATGTGAATGTGCTGAATATTTCCATCCGCCATACCCTTAAAGACCCCGGCAGCCTGCTGGCCTGGGCCAGGCAGGATGTATTTTCCTTTGTGATTTTTTATGAGCAGCTTAAAAAAGAAGGAGAAAATGACAAAGTACGCCTGTGGACACAGCAGCTTATTGATGCAGCCCTGGCCTGTAATGGCACTTTTTATTTACCCTATCAGATTCATGCAACACCGGCACAATTCCTGAAGGGTTATCCGAATGCTGCTGAATTTTTTAAGCTAAAAAAGCAGGTTGATCCCGACAACAAATTTTCTAACAAGTTATGGCAAAGCTATTACCCACAATCATAGACTTAAGCCATAAAATATTGGCATGGATTGCCCCATTATTCTGAATAATGGGCTATCATATGCTGTTTTTTGTGTTCAATCCCAAGAAGGAACCCCCGCCGTGGACGTACGTCTGTCTGACCGTGTTAATTCAATCAAACCGTCTCCAACGCTAGCCGTTACCAACAAAGCAGCCGAACTGAAAGCCGCTGGCCATAATATTATTGGCCTTGGCGCAGGTGAGCCAGACTTTGACACCCCACAGCACATTAAAGACGCTGCTATTGCGGCAATTAATAACGGCTTTACCAAATACACCGCCGTAGACGGTACTGCCAGCCTGAAAAAGGCCATTATTGCCAAGTTCAAACGCGACAATAACCTGGATTACCAGCCAAACCAGATTCTGGTTTCCTGTGGCGGCAAGCAAAGCTTTTTCAACCTGGCTTTGGCTTTTATTGACAAAGGCGATGAAGTGATCATCCCTGCACCTTACTGGGTAAGCTACCCGGATATGGTGCTGATCGCTGAAGGCGTGCCAGTGATTGTAAAATGTGGTGAAGATCAGCGTTTCAAGATTACTGCTGAACAGCTGGAAGCTGCCATCACCCCAAAAACCAAACTGGTGGTATTAAACAGCCCATCCAACCCGACGGGCATGATTTACACCAAAGAGGAACTTGAAGCACTGGCAGAAGTACTGCGCCGTCATCCACAGGTATATGTGGCTTCTGATGATATGTACGAGCCAATCCGCTGGAGCGGTGACTTTTACAACATTGTGAACGTTGCACCAGACCTGTATGACCGTACCCTGGTATTAAATGGTGTTTCCAAGGCTTATGCCATGACTGGCTGGCGTATTGGCTATGCTGCTGGCCCTGCTACCATCATCAAGGCCATGACCAAAGTGCAGTCACAGTCCACCTCCAACCCGACCTCTATCAGTCAGGTTGCTGCAGAAGCTGCTTTAAATGGCCCGCAGGATGTACTGCAGCCGATGATTGAAGCATTCAAGCGCCGTCATGACCTGGTTGTTGATGGCCTGAATGCCATTAAGGGCATTAGCTGCTTGCCAGCTGATGGTGCCTTTTACGCCTATGCTTCTGTCCGTCCGTTAATTCGTGCGCTGGGCCTGAAATCCTGTACCGAATTTGCTGACTGGTTGCTGGATAAAACCGGTGTTGCGGTAGTACCTGGCGATGCATTCGGCTTGGGTGGCTACATGCGTATTTCCTATGCAACAGCGGATAGCACGCTGGTAGATGCCTTAAACCGCATTAAAGAAGCTGCTGATGGCATTGACGGCGTTGATGCAGCCATTGAATCCGTAGCTGCAGACCGTGCCGCTGGTAAATAATTGATTGTGTGCAAATAAGGTTGGTGAGGATTTGAGCATTTAAATCTTTTTTAAAGAAAAATGCTTGACCGATCCTCACCTTCTCCCTAAAATGCGCATCACCAACTGTTCTCCAATAGCTCAGTCGGTAGAGCAACGGACTGTTAATCCGTGTGTCCCTGGTTCGAGCCCAGGTTGGAGAGCCAAAATTCTAAAAAGCCCTGAATATAATTCAGGGCTTTTTTATTGCCCTCGCTTACGAAGGTAATTTTACACCTTGGATTTTTTTGATCCACAACAACCAAATATTTATATAAAAATCAAAGACCAGTTTTTGGTTGCCGTAGGCATCCGAAAATTTGGCGCTTGATCTTGCTTTAAGAGTAGTCAATTTTATCATTCACAAATTTACTTAAACTTGTTTTTAAATAAATTTACCAACCAGGAAGCCAGCATGATTCGCATATGGTACAGAATCAAAAGCCCAAAAAGTGGCTTGTTACGCAAGCCACTTTTTTGGCTTTTGATTTGGTACCCTATGCGAATCATGCTGGCTTAGTGGCTGGTAAATCTATTTAAAAACAAGTTTAAGTAAATTTATGAGTGATAAAATTGATTATTCTTAAAGCAAGATCAAC
>JASLIR010000110.1 GCA_030152125.1 Alkanindiges sp. | reverse complement strand
GGCCAGAAAGGCATCGCAAAGCAAAAGCAGGCAGGAACAGGCTGTAGAGGCCGCCTATCATTTTATGTATGCCATTGCCGGGGATTTGCCGAATTTTGAAGAAGCCAGCCGGGCGCTGTTTGCTTATGATATGGAGAAGCTAAAAGGCTTAATTCAGGATTGGCCGCTGGATGTCAGTGATTACATTCTTTTTCTGGCCGATGCTACCTGATTGATGAGCTTCAAAACAACAAAGCCGCTTGATAGCGGCTTTGTCATGACGATTATTACAGGAAGGTATTACAGGCCAGCCGCTTTACGCAGTGCTTCAGCCTTGTCGGTTTTTTCCCAGGTAAATGCTGTGTCGGAACCGTCGCGACCAAAGTGGCCATAGCTGGCAGTTTGTTCGTACATTGGTTGCAGCAGGTTCAGCATACGGGTAATACCATAAGGGCGCAGGTCAAAGTGTTCACGCACCAGCTTGATAATCAGCTCGTCACTCACTTCACCAGTACCAAAGGTATTGATGGAAATAGAAGTCGGTTCAGCTACACCAATCGCATAGCTCACCTGAATTTCTACTTTATCAGCTAAACCAGCCGCCACAATATTTTTTGCCACATAGCGGCCAGCATAGGCAGCAGAACGGTCTACCTTGGATGGGTCTTTACCGGAGAATGCACCACCACCATGACGTGCCATGCCGCCATAGGTGTCTACAATAATTTTACGGCCTGTTAAACCACAGTCACCTACCGGGCCGCCAATTACAAACTTGCCCGTTGGGTTAATGTGGAATTTGGTTGCAGCGTGAATCATTTCAGCAGGAATAACTGCTTTTACGATTTCCTCAATCACTGCTTCCCTTAAGGTTTCCTGGCTCACTGATGGATCGTGCTGGGTAGACAGTACCACCGCATCCAGACGTACCGGACGGCCTTTTTCATAGGCAAAGGTGACCTGACTTTTAGCATCCGGGCGCAACCAGGTCAGCGTACCGTTTTTACGCAGTTCAGCCTGCTTTTCTACCAAACGGTGTGCATACTGGATAGGGGCCGGCATAAATACATCGGTTTCATGGCTGGCATAACCAAACATTAAACCCTGGTCACCCGCACCCTGGTCTTCCGGCTTCTGGCGGTCCACACCCTGGGCAATCTCCGGGGACTGTTTACCAATCATGTTGATTACTGCACAGGTGCTGCCATCAAAGCCCAGGTCGGAGTGGTTATAACCAATTTTATTGACCACACCACGTACAATCTGTTCTACATCAATATTGGCAGTGGTGGTAATTTCACCAGCCAGAATCACGGCACCAGTTTTAACCAGTGTTTCACAGGCAACCCGTGCATATAAGTCTTTTTGTAGGATAGCATCAAGAATGGCATCACTAATCTGGTCTGCCATTTTATCTGGGTGGCCTTCACTGACCGATTCTGACGTAAAGACAGCGTATTCGCGCATGAATAATCCAGAGTGAAAAAAAGATGGCCGCTATGGTAACGCGAGTTGCCTGCCAGCACTAGCTATCTATGATGAAATTGCGTCATTTTGTCATTTAAATCTCATCATTGTATGATCCGGCATTTACCCTGAACCATGTAGGTGAATGATTGATATTACAAAATTAAGCTTTATTTAAGATATAAGCCGCCTAAGAAATTTATCCGATAAATTAACCATAAAAAAACATTCTTTGCTTTACCCCTTGTCATATTTTTAGGACAATAGCGGCACTTTTAGCATCGTTTTGATGTTTGCTTTTTATCTTCCTGTGGGAACCGGCACATGACAACTCCACTCAACCAACGTCGTTTGGCCAATGCAATACGTGTACTGGCAATGGACGCTGTTCAACAGGCTAATTCCGGCCACCCCGGTGCGCCAATGGGTATGGCTGATATTGCAGAGGTATTATGGCGTCAATTTTTGCGCCATAACCCGGCTAACCCGAACTGGGTAAACCGTGACCGTTTTGTATTATCCAATGGCCATGGTTCCATGCTGCAATACGCCTTGCTGCATTTAAGCGGTTATCCGTTGTCCATTGATGACCTGAAGCAGTTCCGTCAGTTACACAGCAAAACCCCCGGTCACCCTGAATATGGCTATACCGTGGGTGTGGAAACAACTACCGGCCCACTGGGTCAGGGCATTGCCAATGCGGTTGGTTTTGCACTGGCAGAAAAAACCCTGGCTGCACAGTTTAACCGTGACGAGTTGAATGTGGTTGATCACTTCACCTACTGCTTTTTAGGTGATGGCTGTTTAATGGAAGGTATTTCCCACGAAGTATGTTCTTTAGCAGGTACCCTGCAACTGGGTAAACTGATTGCCTACTATGATGACAACGGTATTTCCATTGATGGTGAAGTGGAAGGCTGGTTTAGCGATGATACGCCAAAGCGTTTTGAGTCCTACGGCTGGCAGGTACTGCGTGTGGATGGCCATGATTCGGTTGCCATTGCAGAAGCCACCAGACAGGCACAGGCAGAAAGCAAAAAGCCAACGCTGATTATTTGTAAAACCATTATTGGCCTGGGTTCGCCAAACAAGCAGGGTAAGGAAGAATGTCACGGTGCGCCATTGGGTGCCGGTGAAATTGAGCTGACCCGTCAGGCACTGGGCTGGACTGAGCCTTCATTTGTGATTCCGGCTGATATTTACGAAGCATGGGATGGCAAGGCCAAAGGTACTGCGCTGGAGCAGCACTGGGATTCGGTGTTTGAAGCTTACCAGCAAAAATACCCGGAACTGGCAGCTGAATTACAGCGCCGTATAGGTGGTGACCTGCCAGCGGACTTTTTGGCTAAGGCAGATGCTTTTATTGCCGAAACCAATGCCAAAGCAGAAACCATTGCTACCCGTAAAGCCAGCCAGAACTCGCTGCAGGCCTTTGGTCCATTGCTGCCAGAGTTACTGGGCGGTTCTGCCGACCTGGCCGGTTCTAACCTGACCTTGTGGAAAGGCTGTGAAGGTGTACAGGAAAACCCGGCTGGTAACTATGTGCATTACGGTGTGCGCGAGTTTGGCATGACTGCCATTGCCAACGGTGTGGCACTGCATGGCGGTTTTATTCCTTATGTAGCAACCTTCCTGATTTTCATGGAATATGCGCGTAATGCAGTACGCATGTCTGCCCTGATGAAGCAGCGTGTGATTCATGTGTATACACATGATTCGATTGGCCTGGGTGAAGATGGTCCAACCCACCAGCCGATTGAACAGATTGCTTCCCTGCGTGGTACACCAAACCTGAATACCTGGCGTCCGGCGGATACTGTGGAAGCGGCGATTGCCTGGAAATCTGCTTTGGCACGTAAAGATGGCCCAAGCGCGCTGATTTTCTCGCGTCAGAACCTGCCATTCCAGACCCGCACTGCACAACAGTTAGCCGATGCCGAAAAAGGCGGTTATGTGCTGGCGGCTGAAAAAGGTGAGCTGAAGGCCATTATTATTGCCACCGGCTCTGAAATTGGTTTGGCCATGGAAGCCTATGCGCAACTGGAAGGTGTGCGTGTGGTGTCCATGCCAAGTGCCGAAGTATTTGTGCAGCAGTCTGCTGAGTATAAAGAATCGGTACTGCCAGCTGGTATCCGTGCCCGTGTGGCGGTTGAAGCTGCGCATGTGGATTACTGGTGGAAGTTTGTAGGTTTGGACGGTAAAGTGATTGGTATGACTACCTTTGGTGAGTCTGCACCTGCCAAAGACCTGTATAATTACTTTAACATCACCACCAAGGCTGTGGTCGATGCTGTAAACTCCTTGCTGGCTTAAGTCGGCCCGGTGTTAAGTGAAAAACGCACCGTATGGTGCGTTTTTTATTGTTATCTCACCAGAGCCTTGCTTGTGTCCTTTCTTCTCTTAATGATAGGGTTAGGCTCAATACGAGTATCGTTTTATCAGGCCTCGAGTTCTGTTGTATTTTGCTAGATCATTTAAAAGAGATACCGTGCTGTTATGAATCAATCCACCGCCTTAAATATTCTGAAAGCCGGTAAAAATGTGTTTTTAACCGGTTCGGCAGGCGCAGGTAAAACCTATACGCTGAACCAGTACATTAAGTATCTGAAAGCCCGCAAGGTGCCGGTAGCGGTTACTGCCTCCACAGGTATTGCCGCCACGCACATGAATGGCATGACCATCCATACCTGGGCAGGTATAGGCATTAAAGAGCAGTTGACTGCCAGTGACTTAAAAAGCTTAAAAGAGCGCAAATACCTGCGTGATCATATTGAAAAAACCAAAGTACTGATCATTGATGAAATATCCATGCTGCATGCCAGACAGTTGAATCTGGTGAATGAAGTATTGAAGTATTTTAAGGAAACTGATGAGGCCTTTGGTGGTATTCAGGTGATTGTAGCCGGGGATTTTTTTCAGTTGCCGCCGGTAGGTAAATCTGACCAAAGCAACCGCGATAAATTTGCCTTTATGTCGGAAGCCTGGCTGGATGCAAAATTTAATATTTGTTATTTAACCGAACAGCACCGCCAGCAGGATAACCAGCTGAATACGATTTTAAATGAAATACGTGCCGGGCAAATTTCGCAGGACAGTATTCAGGCACTGAAACAAACCCGCCAGCAGGTCTTGGAAGCGGATATTACCCGCCTGTTTACCCATAATATGGATGTGGATGATATCAACCAGAAGCATCTGGATAGCATTAGCCATCCGGCTAAAATTTTTATGGCCGATGTAAGCGGCAATGACAAACTGATACAGACCTTAAAAAGTTCGGTACGGGCACCCGAGGAACTGGTGCTAAAAAAAGATGCCAAGGTGATGTTTGTCAAAAATAACTTTGATGCCGGTTATATCAATGGCACATTGGGTGTGGTGACTGATTTTATAGAAGATGATGATTATGGCTGGTTGCCACAGGTGACCTTGCGCGATGGTTCCAGCATGATTGTGGAGCCGGAAGCGTGGGCGGTTGAAAATGAAAGCGGTAAGGCCATTGCCAGCTATAAACAGTTACCCTTGCGTTTGGCCTGGGCCATTACCGTGCACAAGAGTCAGGGTATGACACTGGAAGCGGCGGAAATTGATTTGTCGCAAACCTTTGAAAAAGGACAGGGTTATGTGGCACTGTCCCGTTTAAAGGCGCTGGAAGGCTTGCGCCTGCTGGGTTTAAACCAGACAGCACTGGAACTGGATCGATTAGCCATGAAAGCCGACCAGCGTTTCCGTGAACTGTCTGAAGAAGCGGAACAGGAGTGGCTGGATCTGGATGCCGGCAACCAGCATACGGCTTTTATCCGCCAGTGTGATGGCCTGGTTAACCCGGCTGAAATCAGCCGCAATGAAAAGCGCATGGGTGAAAAGAAGGGGGTTAATGCCTCACAAACCACCATTGAAAACACCCGTGCCCTGTTTGTAAAAGACTTAAGCATTGCACAAATGGCGCAGGAACGTGGTTTAACCCAGGGCACGATTATTAGCCATCTGGCTAAAATCAGTGAGCAGGATAAAACCTTTGATTTGTCGCGGATTAAACCGGACCAGCAGCAGATTAAGGATGTCCAGAAAGCGCATCAGGCTTTAAAAAAGGAAAACGCCGAATCTTCATTCAGTGAGGATGGTAGTATCAAGCTCAAGGTATTGTTTGATGCCCTGGGTCAGCAATACAGCTATAACGATATACGCCTGGCCCTGCTATTTATGGGTTGAGTTGCTTATGCGTTAAGCGAGATGAACTGATCCAC
>JASLIR010000462.1 GCA_030152125.1 Alkanindiges sp. | reverse complement strand
GTGATGGCAAAACCGGTTATATGAAAGATATCCCTCTGGTGTTTTTCTATCTGTTGCAGGAATTGCAGCCTTATGCCGAACTGGCGGAATTTAACAGCTTCCTGAAAACCCGCGTGCTGCCGGCATTTTTGCAGCAGTATCCTGACCAGCAGCAACTGGCAGGGTTTGCAGCATGAGCCACATCAAAAAAGCCATGATTCTGGCGGCGGGTTTAGGTACCCGCATGCGCCCGCTGACGCTGGAAACCCCAAAGCCCTTGCTGGACGTTGGCGGCAAACCGCTGATTGTGTGGCATATCGAAGCCTTAAAGCAGGCTGGTGTGGATGAGATTGTTATCAATACTGCATGGCTGGCAGACAAACTGGTAGCGGCACTGGGTAATGGTCAGCAGTTTGGAGTCACTATTGCCTGGTCGCACGAAGGCGAAGCGCTGGAAACCGCAGGCGGTATTATCAAGGCATTGCCTTTGCTGGGTGACGAACCTTTTGCCCTGATCAACGGTGATGTATGGACGCGTTTTGAACGCCAGCAGCTCACTTCGCATCAACTAGGCGATGACCTGGCGCATCTGGTGCTGGTAGACAACCCGCCGCAACATCCGAATGGGGACTTTGTGCTGCATCAGCAGCGTATTGTGTCCGACTATGCCGATTTACCGGAAGGCACAGCACAGGATGACGCTGGCAAGTTTACCTTTTCCGGTTTAAGTGTGTTAAACCCGGTATTGTTTAAAGGGCTGCCACAAGGCAAAACACCATTAGCGCCCATTTTACGGCAGGCCATGCGTCAGCAAAAAGTCAGCGGCATTAAAATGCACAGCGCCTGGGTGGATGTAGGCACGCCGGAACGCCTGCAACAACTGGACAGCCAGATTCGCCAGCAGCAAATTTAAGTGGATTTTTAGCCGCATTTTAAAATTGGCGATTGAGTGATT
This sequence comes from Alkanindiges sp., assembly GCA_030152125.1. Classification (GTDB taxonomy): domain Bacteria; phylum Pseudomonadota; class Gammaproteobacteria; order Pseudomonadales; family Moraxellaceae; genus JASLIR01. The sequence goes on along the minus strand of JASLIR010000462.1, from coordinate 4,977 downwards.
GAAATTACGGCTTTTATTAAGATGTTTCACAGTTTTGGTGAATTTATTAGTTAACGCCGTATTCAAATCCTTGCTATCATGCGGCCAGCTTTGGTTTATATGGTCTAACGAGATCATCAGGTTATGCATACTTTATTCGCAACGCTGCGCAAAGGCGTGGAACAATTAGGTCTTGATCTGGATGATGCCGCCCTGGCGCGCTTGTTGCAGTATCAGGATTTGCTGGTATTGTGGAACAAAGCTTTCAATCTGACCGCAATTCGTGATCCTAAAGAAATGCTGGTGAAGCATTTACTGGATAGTCTAAGCATTATTCCTTATTTGCCGGAAGGGCGTCTGCTGGATGTCGGCACCGGTGGCGGCATGCCGGGCTTTATCATCGCCCTGGTACAGCCGCAAAGAGAATGCGTTTTGTTAGACAGTAATGGCAAGAAAATTCGTTTTTTAAGGCAAATTACTGCTGACATGAAGCTTACTAATGTGAAGGCTGTACAGTCGCGGGTGGAAGACCCGGCCATTTTGCAGCAGTTAGGACAGTTTGATGTGGTGACCAGTCGTGCCTTTGCTGCACTGACTGACTTTGTTGATGTGGCAAGCCCTTTTTTAAAGCCAACCAGCGTACTGGCGGCCATGAAAGGGGTAATCCCGGCAGAAGAAATGCAAACTATTCAGGGTTTTCAACAAGACGTAATTGTCTTGCGGGTGCCAAATCTGGATGAACAGCGTCACTTGATTATGCTAAGACCACAGGCAGGTGCCTGACACTTTTGTTGTGGAAACTTGCCGGTAGATGCATTGGGTGATACAGCATCTACCGGGTTTGCCTTTCATTTTTCGCGGAAAAATAGAGCATTTATGACAGAAATTATTGCCATAGCCAACCAGAAAGGTGGTGTTGGAAAAACAACAACAGCCGTTAATTTAGCGGCCTCTCTGGCTGTTCTTAAAAAGCGTGTGTTATTGATTGATCTGGACCCGCAGGGCAACGCCACCATGGGTTCCGGGGTGCAAAAAAACGACCTTATTTATACCGCAACCGATGTGATGCTGGGTGATGCGCCTATCGAATCTGCCATTCAGCAAACTTCTACGGGTTACAAGCTGATTGGTTCCAACCGCGACCTGGCCGGTATTGAATTATCGCTGTTTGAAAAAAACCGCCGCGAATATGTACTCAAGGATGAACTGGACCGTATTGCTGCCTCCTACGATTATATTTTGATCGACTGTGCGCCCAGCTTAAACCTGATTACGGTAAATGCCTTGTGTGCAGCCAACGGGGTGCTGATTCCCATGCAGTGCGAATACTATGCACTGGAAGGGCTGGCGGACTTATCCAATACCATTGGCCGGATTAACAGTGCACTGAATCCCGGACTGCAAATTGCCGGGGTATTACGCACCATATATGACCCACGTAGCACTTTGACCAATGATGTGTCGAATGAGTTACTTGCACATTTTGGCGAAAAGGTATTTGATACGGTTATTCCGCGTAACATCCGTTTGGCCGAAGCGCCAGCGCATGGTTTACCGATTTTGTTTTACGAGAAAAGCTCCAAGGGTGCGGTTGCGTACCTGAACCTGGCGGCGGAACTGGTAAAACGAAACAAGAAAGTGAAAGGAAAAACAGCATGACCAAGAAAAGAGGCCTGGCGCAAGGGCGTGGGCTGGATGCCTTGCTTGGCTCAATCAGACAGGTAAAGCAGGAAGTAGACAGCGTTGTTGCTGTAGACAGTGAGTTGTTGCAACAGGTAGATGTAAATCACCTGCAACGTGGTGTGTATCAGCCACGTCGTGAAATTGCGCCGGAAAGCCTGTCCGAACTGGCGGAATCCATTAAAAAGCACGGCGTGATGCAGCCGATTGTGGTGCGCCGCCTGGGTGAACAGGCTGATGTGCCTTTTGAGATTATTGCCGGTGAGCGACGCTGGCGTGCGGCAAAACTGGCCGGTTTAACGCATGTTCCCGCCATTGTCCGTGATATTCCGGACCAGTTGGCCATTGCACTGGCACTGATTGAAAATATCCAGCGTGAAGACCTGAACCCGATGGAACAGGCGATTGCCTTGCAGCGCTTCCATGATGAATTTGGCATGAGCCATCAGGAAATTGCTGAAACTGTTGGCAAGGCGCGTACGACAGTATCCAACCTGTTGCGTTTGATTGGCCTGCACGAAGATGTAAAAACCATGCTGGACCATGGTGACATTGATATGGGGCATGCGCGTGCTCTGCTGTCGCTCAAACTGAGCGAGCAAAGCGAAGCGGCCAAGGTGATTGTTGAAAAAGATTTGTCTGTACGCCAGACCGAGCAACTGGTACGCAGCCTGCTAAACCCGCCTGTGGCAAAACCAAAATTTAGTGCGCCGGATATTGAACAGCTGAGCAGAAAGCTGTCCGAGCGCTTTGGTGCTGCTGTGGATATTGACCACAACGCCAAAGGTAAGGGCAAAATGGTTATCCGTTACCATTCGCTGGATGAGCTGGAAGGCATTCTGGCTATTCTCGATCCCCAGGCGTCGTAACATAGTCTTGTAATACAGTTTTCGTAATCAGTGTAAATGACGTAAATAGCGTTCCCAATAAGGATATTCAGGAGAGTTCATCACATGTGGGAGTTAGTGAAGGCAGGCGGCTGGCTAATGATGCCGCTTATTCTGTGTTCAATTGCAGCGTGTGCCATTATTATTGAACGTGGTTTGCGTTTGCGCAGGGATAAAATGCTGCCGCCGCAATTACTTGCCAGCCATGCGGAACAGATTCAGGCGCATCAGGTTAATGTAGCGCAACTGCAGGAACTTAAGGAATGCAGTGTACTGGGTGCTGTATTAGCAAGTGGTATTCAAAGTGCACACCGTGGGCAGGCCTATACGGAGCAGCAATTACAGCTCACTGCAGCAGAACAGGTTCATAAGCTGGAAAAAAATCTGAATTTTCTGGGTACCATTGGCGCTATTGCACCGTTACTTGGCCTGCTGGGTACGGTACTGGGTATTATTGAATCCTTTATGGCGGTGAGTGCCGGTGGGGTGACTGATCCTGCCATGCTGGCTTCCGGTATTTCCCAGGCGCTCATTACCACTGCCGCCGGTATGGTCGTGGCTATTCCAGCACTGGTGGCTTACCGTTATTTCCAGCGCCGTGTGCTGGATATCACCATTGCACTTGAATTACAGGCCAATCAGTTACTAATTCTGTTATTCCATGCCGAAGATGCTGACCCGGCCTATACGACTGTTAAGGCGGATTATTTACAGGGTGCAGTGGAGGCAACATGAAATTCCGCAAACCCAAAGTGGAGTCAATTGAAGTCAATTTGACCCCCATGATTGACTGTATGCTGTTCCTGCTGGTATTTCTGCTATTATCAACCACCTTTAACCAGTACAGCCGCCTGAATCTGGTATTACCGGAAGCAACCGGGGTACCGCCGGATCGCAAGCAGCACAAGGTTGAGGTGGTCATTAAACCCACCGGTGACTACATGGTGAATGGTGTTGGCCTAAGCGCCAATAATGAGGCCGAGTTGATGGCTGCCATTCGTCAGGCGGCCGGAAACGAACGCAATATGCCGTTTATCATTTCTGCGGATGGAAAAGCCGCGCATCAGTCGGTAGTCCGGGTGATGGATGTTGCCGGAAAGCTGGGTTTTGTGAATTTGAATATCAGTACACGTGTGCCGAGCAGAGGTCAAACTGAGTGAACAAAACCGATATTAGGGTTTATTTACGTTTATTAAGCTATTTAAAACCTTACTGGGGCGCAGGCCTTTTGGTTTTGGTTGGTTTCATGATAAATGCAGCAACAGAAGTGTCTGCTGCGCGAATAATGCAATACATCATTGATGCCATTAATCATCAGAATCAGAGTGCAAAAAACTTATTCCCAATATTGATTGTGGTATTGTTTTTCTTGCGTGGTGTAGGCTCTTTCATGGGCAACTATTATGTTGCTGTCATTGCCCGTAGCCTTGTATACCAGTTACGCAAAGAAATTTTTGACCGGATACTAACCTTATCGCCATCTTATTTTCTTACACATAATAGCGGTCACCTGTCTGCAAAAATACTATATAACGTTGAGCAAGTGACCGGTGCAGCAACTGAAGCACTTAAAACCATTGTCCGCGATGGTTTGGTTGTTGTAGGCCTGCTTGGCTATCTGTTTTATAGCAACTGGCGTTTATCGTTGTCGTTATTAATCGTTGCACCCATGGTGGGTATTCTGGTTGCCAAAGCCAGTAAGCGCATGCGCAAGCTTTCTGCCGAACTGCAAAATACCATGGGTGATGTAAACCATGTGGTAAATGAAAGTATTAATGGCTATAACGTAGTGAAAAGCTATGGCGGACAGATATTTGAACGGAAACGTTTTGATGCGGCATCTTATGCAAACCTGAAAAAAGGTTTAAAGATGGTGATTACCAGTAGCATCAATACGCCCATTGTTCAGTTGCTGATGGCTATTGCCATGAGTATTGTTGTATGGATTGCCTTGCGCCCGCAAATCCTGGGTGATACCAGTGCAGGTGAGTTTGTCGCGTACATTGCAGCCGCAGGGTTTTTAAGTAAACCTGTGCGTAGCCTGACAGAAGTTAATGAAAAAATTCAGCGTGGTCTGGCTGCTTCTTACTCAATTTTCGAACTTATTGATACTGAACCTGAGAAAGACACTGGCATCCTTAATCCTGTATTGACGGGTAAGATCAGTTTTGAGCATGTATCTTTAAGCTATAACGAAGGTACGCCGGTTATCAAGGATTTCAACCTGGTAGTAAACCCTGGTGAAACCATTGCACTGGTGGGCCGTTCCGGTGCCGGAAAAACCTCACTGGTGAACCTGCTCATGCGCTTTCATGAAGTAAGCAGCGGGCGCATTTTGCTGGATGGGCAGCCTATTGACGCCCTGACGCTGGAAAGCCTGCGCCGTCAGGTGGCAACCGTAAATCAGCAGGTAGTACTGTTTGACATGACA